>MEZG01000043.1:42798-44519 GCA_001775965.1 Candidatus Bathyarchaeota archaeon RBG_13_60_20
CACGGCCTCCGTCTCCGGGTCGTCCTGGAACCACCTTAGCACATCCACGTAGTCCAGGCCGACGACGGGGTCCCCGCCCAGGCCGACGCAGGTGCTCTGCCCCAGGCCGACGCGGGTTATGTGGGCCGCGATCTCGTAGAACAGGGTGCCGCTGCGGCTCACCACACCCACGCTGCCCCTCTTGAACACCTGGGCGGGCATGATGCCCATCTTGCATTCCCCCGCCTTGATAAGGCCCGGCGTGTTGGGGCCCACAATGGTCGTCCCCTTGAGGTGGGCCTTGGCCACCAGCTCTATGCTGTCCCTCACAGGGATGCCCTCCGTGATGACCACCACCGGGTCAAGGTCGGCCTCCACGGCTTCCAGCGCCGCGTCAAGTGCGAAGGGCGCCGGGACGAAGACGATGGAGGCGTCTACCTCGTGCTCCTCCTTGGCCTCGGCTACCGTATCGTAGACGGGCACGCCCTCGAAGACCTGGCCGCCCCTCCCGGGGACGCTGCCTGCTACCACCCTGGTGCCGTATTCGCGCATCAGGCGCGTGTGGAACTGGCCCTGGCCGCCCGTGATGCCTTGCACGATGACGCGCGTGCCCCTGTTGATGAAACTAACCATGCTAGACGCCTCCTGCGAGCCGGACGGCCAGCTCGGCCGCCTCCTCCATGGTGTCCAGGGTCTCTATCCCGGCCTCCCTCAGTATGGCCTTGCCTTCGGCCTCGTTGGTCCCCATCATCCTCACCACCACGGGCTTCCTGGAGCTCAAGTCGCGCCTGGCGGACACTATGCCCTCCGCGGCGTGGTCGCAGCGGGTGATGCCGCCCAGGATGTTCACGAAGAGGGCCTTCGTACGAGTGTCCGCCAGGACGAACCTCGCCGCCTTGCCTATGCTCTCCGGAGTGGCCCCGCCACCTAGGTCCAAGAAGTTGGCGGCCCTGCCCCCGTGGAGCATCACGGTGTCCAGGGTGGCCATGGTGAGGCCAGCCCCATTGCCTATGACACCTATGTTGCCGTCAAGCTCAACGTATGCGAGGCCCATGGCTCGGGCCTCCATCTCGCGGTCGGTTAGCTCCCCCTGGTAGCTGTGAATCAGCTTCTCCTCCAGCTCCCGGTGCCTGTAGAGGGCATTGTTGTCCACGTTGAGGCGGGCGTCAGCCGCCACGAACCCGTCCTCAACCTCGGCGAGAGGGTTTATCTCGGTGAGCTCCGCGTCCATCTCCATGGCTAGGGAGTAGAGCTTGGTGACGAGGGCCGCGAAGGCGTGCATCTTCTCGCCGCCGTATCCTAGGCGTTTGGCGATTAGGATACAGTGGTAGCTCCGCAGGCCCAGCACCGGGTCCACCCCCTGTCGGACTATCCTCTCGGGGATCCGGGCTGCCACCTCTTCGATGTCCATGCCACCCTCTCTGGAGGCCAAGATCACGTAGCACCTGTTGCTACGGTCCACCGTGACGCCCAGGTACACCTCGCCCACGATCCTGATCTTCTCTTCGACGTACAGTTTCTCGACGGCCAGGCCTTTGATCCTCATGCCTAGAAGCTGTGAGGCGGTCCTCCCGGCCTCCTCCGGCGTATCGGCAAACTTGACGCCACCGGCCTTACCCCTGCCACCAACGGGTAGCTGAACCTTGATGACTACGTGTCTGCCCATCTCCCTGGCGGTGGCTGCAGCCTCCTCCGCCGTGGTCACCATGCGGCCCTCGGGAGTGGGTATGCTGAACTTCCTG
>MEZG01000044.1:0-4205 GCA_001775965.1 Candidatus Bathyarchaeota archaeon RBG_13_60_20
CCCCATTACGCCAACACGTTGTATCATCGTACACACACACGCTTTGTCTCAGCCAAACGTGTGCATCGGCGTTGATAGTGGAATGAGCGATAAATCTAATAACATCTGGGAATGGCGTTGCGTTTCTTGTTAACAGAATGATGTTAAGTGGCAGGCCTTTCTGTGTTGTTATTTAAGTTATTTTCATATTATGAGAGTAACACTTTACAGCATCATCAGGAGAAACCGCCCAGATAATAACATAGAAAACGAAAAGACGGCCAACCATAACAGAGACAATTTATTTGAAATAATCAATAAGTAAGGGCCCCATCGGCCCCCCATTATATAAGAACCGTGATGAAGGCTCTCGGCCGCGGGGCGTGCCCAATGTTTCGCACCGTTTAATTACCGCCAGCCCAACCAAATGAGGAGCGCACCTTGCCCAGCATATACATCAAATCCTACGGCTGCAGCGCCAACACGGCGGACGCCGAAATAGCGAGGGGTGTGCTCGCGGAGAAAGGGTTCAGCATCGTAAACAGTTCACGGGCCTCAGACCTGGACATGATCCTGACGTGCGTCGTCAAGACCCCCACCGAGGCTAAGGTCACCAAGCACATTCAGCGGCTCGCGGCGACCGGGAAGCCCCTCATCGTGGCTGGGTGCATGCCCAAGGCTATGAGGAGCAGCGTGGAGGACGTGGCGCCCCACGCCAGCATGATGGGGCCCGACGACCTTGGTCGGGTAACCGAGGTCGTCGAGACTGCTCTAAGCGGCGGGCGCGCCGTTTTCGTCGACGGCAGGCCGACCGACAGGTCTTGCCTGCCCAGGATAAGGTCTAACAGGCTCGTCCACATATCTCCCATCTGCACTGGGTGCCTCGGAGACTGCAGCTACTGCATAGTGAAACGCGCCAGGGGCCGGCTCCACTCGTTCCCGGCGGAGAGGATCGTCAGCGACGTGGAGGCGGCAGTCGCTGACGGGTGTAGGGAGGTCTGGGTGACGGCCGAGGACACCGCCGCGTACCGGGACGGAGCCACCCGGCTGCCGCAGCTCCTGAACATGATCGCCTCCGTCGAGGGGAGGTTCATGGTCAGGGTGGGGATGATGACCCCAAACCAGGCCCAACCGCTGCTGGGCGACCTGGTGGAGGCGTACCGCAGCGACAAGGTCTACAAGTTCCTCCACGTGCCTGTCCAGGCGGGGAGCGACGACGTCCTCAGGGCTATGAGGCGCAGGTACACGGTCGCGGGCTTCAAGGAGGTGGTGGAAGGGTTCAGGGGGGCATACCCCGAGGCGGGCATATCGACGGACATCATATGCGGCTTCCCAGGCGAGACCACCAGCCAATTCGATGAGTCCCTAGGCCTAGTCAGATGGCTGGAGCCCGACGTCCTCAACATCTCAAGGTACTGGGAGAGGCCAGGCACCGAGGCGGCTGCCATGCCCGGAAAGCTGCACGGCAGGGAGACTAAGGAGAGGTCGAGGGCCCTGACGATCCTCTGGAAGCAGCTGGCGGTCAAGGCAGGCAAAAGGTGGCTGGGCTGGGAGGGCGACCTCGTCCTGACGGAGCACGGCAAGGGGTCCAGCAAGGTGGGGCGTAACTACGCGTACAAGGCGGTGGCGGTGGAGACAGGAGCCGGGCTGGGCGAGACCGTGCGGGTGAGGATCACGGGGGCCGGGGTCGGATTCCTGGAGGCCGTCGCAATATAATTTATCCTTGTGGCACCCATTCTACCCGGTGAACTGTATGAGGATAGCTGTAGCGTCCTTCAGCCACGAGACATGCACCTTCTGCCCGAAGCCGACCACCGTCGAGGACTTCGAGGCGGGGGGCGTCCTGTACGGGCGGGACGTCTTGGAATCAGCCCGGGGCATACCCAACTACATCAACGGCTTCATAAAGGCCGCGGAGGAGAGCCCGGGCGTGGACCTCGTGGGCATCCTCTCGGCCTCCAGGAGCAGGGGAGGTTCCAGCGGCAGCTGGCTCACGGAGGAGTGCTTCGACAAGTACAGCAGAGGGATAGCCGAGGGGCTGAGGAGCGCCGGCAAGCTGGACGGGGTGCTCCTTGCCCTCCACGGGGCCATGGCCGCCTCCGGCTACATGAAGCCTGAGGCCGAGATCGTAAGGCGAGCACGCGCGGCCGTGGGGAACGTGCCCATCATGGTCACCCTGGACCTTCACGCCAACGAGGACCACGAGCTCGTCGAGGCGGCGGACGCCGTCTTCATACTCAAGACCTACCCCCACGTTGACAGCGAGGAGGTGGGCTACGAGGCCGCCAGGTGCATGATCAGATCCGTCAAAGGGGCCATAAGGCCCGTGATGGCCATCAGGAAGCCGGGGATCATCACGCCCAGCGTGTACCAGGGCACGGAGGAGAACCCTGCAAGGGAGATAATGGAGAGGGCCCGCATGTGGGAGAGAGAGGAGCCCAACTGCGTCAACGTGAGCGTGGCCTTCGGGTTCGCCTACGCGGACGTCCCCGACGCGGGGGCCACGGTCATAGTAACGACGGACGAGGACAGGATGCTGGCGGAGAGCATCGCCCAGGACATGAGCGACTACATTTGGAGCCTCAGGGAGCCCTTCGCCGGCAAGAGGCTGCCCAAGACCAGGGAGGGCGTGGCCGAGACTATACGCCTGGCCGGGGAGGGCAAGACGCCCGTTATACTGGCCGACCACAGCGACAGGACGGGCGACAGCACCTGGGTGCTTAGGGAGCTCATCGACCAGGGGGCCACCGGCTTCTGCGTCGCCACGATAGCCGACGAGACCGTCATTAGACGAATCAAGGAGACCAGCCGGAAGGGCGGCGAGGTGACCGTGAGCGTGGGCGGCCACGCGGACTGCTACTCGGGTGACCCCGTCGAGGTCTCGGGGAAGGTGGAGTACCTGGACGAGTGCAGCTACACGCTGACGGGGCCCATGAGCAGGGGGGACCGCAGGAAGTTGGGGCTCACAGCCATGATCGGCTTCGGCAAGG
Source organism: Candidatus Bathyarchaeota archaeon RBG_13_60_20 (assembly GCA_001775965.1). Taxonomy (GTDB): domain Archaea; phylum Thermoproteota; class Bathyarchaeia; order TCS64; family TCS64; genus RBG-16-57-9. The sequence goes on from MEZG01000044.1 coordinate 2,970, forward strand.
ACAACCACGTGATAATAACGCCGACGCTGCACCAGGTGCTGGACGACGCCCTGTTCAAGGCGGTGGGCCTGAACATAAAGAAGCTCAGCATAGCTGCGATAAAGTCTCGCGTCCACTTCAGGGCCTACTTCAACAAAACGGCTGGCAGCATAGTAGTAGTGGACGCCCCCGGCCTCGGCCCGGCGGACCTAACCCAACTGGAGTACAATAACATACCCAAGGGTCTCTACCCCCTCTCTGAGAAGAGATAAAAAGAGTGGCGGCTAGAAGAATGGGCCGTACCCGGCCCCGAGGCTAAAACCCAGAACTATCCCCAGGACGACGAGTACGACAGCCATTATTATGACAGCTATTATGGAGATGATGGCGGCGTTGCCCCACCCGGTCTCGAAGTATGTCTTCACAAGGTATAGGTATGCTATGAGCTGGGCGAGGCTACCTATCGATCCACCCATAAGGGATCCTATCACAGCGTTAACCACGGCGCCCAGGATGCCTATCCAGACGGCGTCCGTGAACTTGGCCTTCTGCCCGCCCACGATCCATCTGCCAGCCAGCCAGAGGAAGGGGGCTGTAACGATGCTGCCCACAACTATCCCGATCAGTGCACCAACGAATTCCAATGCATCACCTATCCTTAGATGGGGACCACCCATTAATATATGCTAACGCCTTAACCCGTTTACGCCGAGGACGATGGCCATCAGCGCCAGGGCTATGACGGTTATGTTGCCCAACATCGGCGTCGTGGCTTTAACCTGCTCTACCACGGTGTCGTTCACCTGCACGGTGCTCTCGAGGTTTGTCATGGGTAGGAGGTTGGTGAGCGAGGCAGTGTACACGCCGTTTCCCTGGTATGCGCAGGGGGAGCCGTTCACCACCACCTCGGCACCGTCCACCGGCGAGTTGTCGGTCTCGTACCTTAGGGTGAGGGTCACCTGCACCATGCCGGGTATCATCTGGTTCTCGGCGTGCTCCACCTTGACGGAGTCGAAGTAGTAGGTGCCCTCGGAGCCTTTGAAGCCGCTGAGCCCGTGTAGGCTGTCCGTTATGGATGTTACCCTGTATGTGGCTGAGCCGAGGTTGGAGCTGAACTCCTTGTCCAGCCTATACGTCCCCTTGAAGGGCTGGAGATCGTATGCGTAGTAGGCGTTGACCTCTGGCTCGGTCTGGGTGCCCACTAAGACGCGCTCGCCGGGGGACTCTACATCCAGGATCACCTCGTCCCAGATGGCC
>MEZG01000044.1:4262-8302 GCA_001775965.1 Candidatus Bathyarchaeota archaeon RBG_13_60_20
TAGGCATGGTGCGCCGTATAGGTTATGGGTGCGGGCTCACCGACGTTAACCCTGTCGCTATGGGCCTGCAGCTCTAGTATTATCTTGTCGAAGATGGCGTCCACGACGTTGCATGTGAATGCTGTGACGCCATTTCTCTCGTCATCTATCGACTTAACGGTGAACCTGTACCTGCCCACATCACTCTTGACGAGCGTGTCGTTCAGCTCTATGGTGCCTATGAGGGGCTTGGTGTCCGACTTGTAGTGGGCCGTGTAGGATATCCTGGCCTCCTTCCCTACATCGTAGCGGGGCTTGTCGCTGTAGAGGTGTATGACGACCGTGTCCCAGGTTATCTTGACGGTGTCGGCCTCGAACTGGTGTATCCCGTTGAAGGGGTCGGTGATGTAATCTACGGTTATGCCGTGTCTTCCGACCTTGTTGAAGGGGCCCGTGTGGTTGAACACGACCTCGCCCTTGAACGTCTCGAAGTTGAAAGCATAGTAGGCGTACCAGATGATGGGGGGCTCCTCGCCTATGTTCACCCTCTCGTACTCGGCGTGCATCTGGACTATGACCTTGTCGAAGACGCATGTCTCGGTCTCGCAGTCCATCTGGAAGGTGCGGAGGGTGCCGCTGACCCTGACTGAGCCTATGTTATAGTGCCTGTAGACTATGTCATCGGCGGTGTCCGTGATCATGTACCAGCCGTTACCCCAGTCGCTGCACTGGTGGCCGTCGATGGTGACGGTGGCACCGGTGACGGGGGATCTGTTGCTGGTCCAGACGAGCCTGTAGCCCACAGTGATCTGGGTGCCAATGTCGACGCGGTCCTTGCTGATGTAGCTCTGGGTGACAGAAATATCAGCGTCGGCCCATACGGGTTGCACAGGCAGAGCCAACAGTAGCGCCGCCGCCAGTATCAACAGTTTGGGGTAGGCTGCTGGAGGCATATGCACTGTGTTTGCGGGTTTATTCCTATAATGATTCGGAAACCCGGATCAGTAACTGAAGGTTGTGGTTACTGATCAGTATTGGAGATATGGGTTGGTTAGGCGAGGGCCCTCCTCTGGGTGGCTAGGAGCGCGTCCACCTCCTCCTCGGTGTTGAAGAGGTGGCAGCTAACCCTGATGCCTCCGACCCCGGCGGCGTACCTGTGGGCGACAATGATCTTCTCCTTCTTCAACGCCTCGTAGAGTTTCTGGTTCTTCTCGTAGCTTCCCGTGTTGTAGGTGACGAGGGCGCCGCGTCTGCTGGGCTCGTCGGGCGTGTTCACCTTGACGGGATGCTCCTTGAGGCCTTCTATTAGGTGCTGGCTGAGCCTCATGGTCTTCTCCTCTATGTTGGCTGCCCCTAGCTGGTTGAAGTAGCTGAGGCAGGCATGGAAGCCCCAGGTGAACTCCTCGCTGACCAGACCCTGATAGTATTTCCGCGCGTCACGGTACAGGGGGTGGCTGTAGCTGGCTATGTTGTCGTGGCCAGGCTTCTCCCACGGGGCCCCTGACCTGAAGGCTTCCTCGACGTTACCGTAGTTGCGGTAAGCGGGCTCGAACCGGCTGTGTAGACTGCGTTTGACGTACAGGACGCCGGTCATGGCTGGGCAGCACAGCCATTTCTCACTGCCGGCCGTGAAGAAGTCTACGTCGGTAGCATGCAGATCCACATCTATTGCCCCAAGGGCCTGGTAGCCATCGTCTACGACTACTGCTCCGTGGCTGTGGGCGACGTCCGAGATGGCTTTGACATCATAGCGTATGCCGCTGGTCCACTCTACGCGGCTGATGCAGACGACCCGGGTCTTGTCGTCTATGGCCTTCTCGAAGTCAGTTGTCTCGATAAAGCCGTCGCGGTGCTTGATTCGTCTGATCTCGACGCCTTTGGCTTGGTGGGGCATCCAGACATAGACGTTAGACTGGTAGCCAAGGTCGGTGACGACGATGTTGTCGCCACCCTTGAAGGGGATCATGGAGCTTACTGTGTTGAGGCCGTGGCTGACCCTGTTGACGTAGCATAGCTCGTCTGCGCCGCAGTGGAGGAGCTTTGCAGCCTCGGCTTGGGCGTCCGGGGGTTTGGCGTCTTCCTCGTTGATTCTGTGCTGCCACCACTCCTCGGTGGCCGTGTGCACTCTTTTTAGGGTTGGGCCGTGGGCAGCGCTGTTGAGGTAGGTGAGGCGAGCCAGGGCGGGGAACTCGGCCCTGATCCTGCCAATGTTCCTGTCTATGTCCATGGGATAGTGGTCTATTGTTGGGGCTTTACGGTTTGCGGTGGGGCTTGTGACAAGGCTGCAAGTAGTAAGGCGAGTTTGGGATGGCTGGCTGGTTGTCTGGGTTTCCTTGGTCTGTTACTGGTGGCTTGTCGTGTGTGCGCAGAGTGGGGGAGGAGTGTGTAGTCATCTTCACTGAATGTGTCTCGGCGGGCTAGGTGTTCAAGGTTTACTGTGGATGTTTGGTTGGTAATAGGTGGCTTGTCATTTGCGTTTTTCGACTAGTGATAGCAGTGGGTGGAGTGTGGGCGTGCCTCAGTTTTCGTTTAACAGTTAAGTTTGGCAGGGCTCAGGCTTGGGTTTAGTGTGTTTTGAGGAATCTGAGAATAACAGGGTACTTGTTATTCACTTTGTAGGCTATCTGAGCGTACGCGAGATTCGATGGATGCGGCCTGGTCCGCTACATGCGTTAATGGTTAGGGTAAGGACGCGACGCGTTTTCCTTCTATGCGTGGGTTCAGAGATGTGCTGTAAAAAAATGTAGGGGGGTTTACGCTACTATGACTGGGCACGGTGCCTCAGCAATCACCTTGCTGGACACCGAGCCGAGGAGCCATGCCCTGGCGCCGCCCATCCCTCTACTGCCCAAGGCGATGCAGCCGTAGCCATCTGCCTCAGCGATTCTCAGAATTGTTTTTGGCACGTTGGAGTCCCGCTCCGGCCTCAGACTGTATTCAGCCTTCTTCTCCTTAAGGATCGGCTCCGCGTCCTCAAGCAGCCTTATGCTGCCCTGATCGCCTATGCTTGCCCCCTCCACCCTCTCAACCATGGGCTCGTGCCTCGTCGCAACCGGGTCCCAGTACACGTTCAGTACAGTAACAGAGCCATGGAACCTGTTGGCGATGTCAGCCGCCTCTGAGACGGCATTCCTAGACTCCTTGGAGCCATCGAAAGCCACAAGAACCTTGATCCCTTCCTCCATTCACAGGCACCTGAAGAATTGTAAAAACCAATGAATATAATGATTAAGAGAAAAGTCCAGGGTTGACGCTTTTTACGAGGCTGTCTTGACTATCAAGGGGTCAGCTGTCTGCCCCTGGCTGTCGTTCATACTGGGTGCTAGTGTAGAGAAGACGAGACCAACTGTCTCTTGATTCCTATCCGTAGAATGTGGCAGGTAGAGTTTCAAGTTTGGTCTCACGTTCGCTGCTTGGGTGATTCACTTTGAATCACCCATGAAAAAAACCGTGGCCAAATACCCTAGGGGAAATGCTCGGATCTTTTCAATATCCAGACCTTAACCGTAAATGCTCATTGTCCACGAGAGTAGCTCTCCTTACATTATCGTCAAAATTTACTTGAGAAAAGGCGCTGAAAAAAGCCGTGCTTTAGGAGAGAACCCTTCCCGAAGCCTGAGAAACAGGGTGTATACACCGTTACAGGTATGCACCGGTTTCCATGATCCGAAGCAGGGCATCGCAAAACAGGGCTGTCACCCACACGTTGAACGAATATGAGCTTTTAATTATACTCCAGGTGCCCCTACTCGACTTTCATGCAGAAAGCAGTTTCCAAGACAGTATATAATATTGATTTGGGTCCAGTACGCCTGCTAACCCAGCTAATATAGCATAGCTGGGCTTTACTGAGCAGCAGAGTGACGCGCCCTGGAGCCTCGAGCCTCGTATTCAAAAAGTATCCAAGCAAGCTGCAATAATTGATGCAAGTAGATTAATTTTGAAAGAAACCAGAATGTATTTTAGCACAATGCTTAAACTTCGCATATATTCGAAGCGCGTATTTTCTCCATTTAGCTTGTATACAGCATATGTTAGGCATATATAGTGGCAGTTAGTTT
>MEZG01000045.1:0-776 GCA_001775965.1 Candidatus Bathyarchaeota archaeon RBG_13_60_20
TGAAGACCTCCTCCTCAAGGTTCACGGTCTCGGTTTTGCCGTTTTCCATCGTTTTTCACAGAGAATAAGCCCCTTTGGCGCGAATATAAAGGGGTCAGTGGGCCGCTTTTTAGTAAAAATCCTTTTACTAGGTTTTTCTTGAACGCTTCCTCACGTCTAACCCGGTAAACATGTTCTTCAATGCGTGTTCAAAGTGTGATCCGTCTTATCTCAGGCAGCTGGTCAAAGTGCTTATCGAAGCTGTATATCTCCCTGACCCCGCCCCCCATCATAGTTGCGTATGCAAGACCATCGTTTACGCCCAGACCCAGGACATTTGAGGCTTGTATAGCTGCCCTGTAGGCGTCGCCTGTGACTCCAGCTAGGGAGATGCCTCTCATGGAGACGAGGGCCGAGAGCATCCTCCAGGCATCCTCCAGATGCATCCTGGACTCCAGGATGTTCGCCACCTCCGAGACGTGGACCACAGTGGTCACGGCCTCCTCCCCCTCCTCGATCCTCGAAAGGATGTTTTTCGCTCCCTCCTTTATCTCGGCCTCATGCGTCTTCAGCCTCCTACTCGGCTTCAGGAGCGCGTGCACGAAGACGCTGGAGTCTACGAACCTCATCTCTGGGCGTCCTCTCCTCTCAGCAGCTCGTTCTTTACCCTGTGCCAGTCGGAGAGATCGCTTTTTAGCTCAACGTCCACGGAGTCGAAGAAATCGGAGAGCCTCTGGACCTTCTTCGCCTTTATGATCAGTTCCTCGCCCATGTTGACTATCACAACGTCTCCCTCT
>MEZG01000045.1:790-6711 GCA_001775965.1 Candidatus Bathyarchaeota archaeon RBG_13_60_20
TCTTCTCCACTCCGCTGGGAGGGACACCCTGCCCTGGGAGTCGACCCTCCGCTCCTCCACCTGCAAACTAATTCCCCACTATACTAATAATTCCCCACAAATAAGGGTTCTTAACAATTGATCTGGAAGATCGGACGCTATTTCAACACCCTTTTCTCCCACCTTCTGAAATAATCGGGAGCCGTCCTGTAGTTACTAAGCAGCGAGTACAGGAGCACCCCGCATATCAGGGCTATTACCATCCCCCCGATCATCCTGCCTGTCATCCCATACAGGTACCCGTCACCCAGCAGCCACAAGCCCCCCAGCGTCCCAAATAAGCTAACCAAAATCATGACGTTCATGAAGCCCCTTACCAGAGGGCTGAGGAGGCTGCTCTGCGCGGTCAACACCGTGTCGATGTAAGGCATGTCCCCGTTGCCGATGTCCTCGCCAATGGCTGCCAGGAGCCGAAGCGCCTTCAAACCAAGGGGCGTGAGACGGTACAGGCGGGCCTCGTCCCTCTCAACCAGGCCCTCAAGCCCACGCAGGTGATAGTTCAGGTGCCCCGTGTTCAACCCCGTCAGCCCGAGTATCTCGGTGTAGGTGACACCTCCGGGCGCCGCCCCTATGATCTTGATTATGTTGCGCCTCTCATAATGCCCAACTGCCTGGATCACAGCGTCCTCGACCATGTCTTCTCTGGTTTTAGCCATTTTTCAGTCGCCTGAACAGGGTTTCAGCCGTTAATAACTGTATTTAAGAAGAAAGTTATGATAAGGTTTCTTCTCATGGCGGGGGCTGGCACCGGGGTCAGATGTAGCTGCGCGTGGAGACTTATCCCGGCGCCGGGCGGGGGCTCACGATGACCGGTATGTCCAGCAGCAGGGGCCCCGCCTTCACCGGGAAGGGCCACGGCAGCGGCCCCTTGTGCAGGCAGACCCCGTTCCCCTTCTCGAAGAGCTCCAGCTGAGTGGCCACGATGGTGGCGTTGGCCACAACGTAGAGGGCCACGCTGCCAAGGAGGCTCAGGTACTCGTTTATTTTCATGCCCAGGCCCCCCGCGACCGCCGCGAAGCCCGCCTCACCCGCCGCGTCCACGAGCTCGCTCCCGAGCCTGACCACGTCCACGCGGCCCTCCCGGACGATCTCCGGGCTCAGCGGCGACAGGTCCCACAGGGACCTCTTGAGTCTGACGGCGCACTCGTGGCTGAGGCACACGTGGACGGCTATGGGGGCCTCGTTGATGACCTTGGACCACTCCCCGGACAGGGGCACGTCCCTCACCCTGGTGAACCCCCACTCCCCGGCGAGGAGGCAGTCCACGGGCCCCAGCAGGGCCTCCAAAACGCTGCCCCGCGTTGACTTCTCTTCCATCAGGTGACCCTTGGGAGCCAATGGATAAAAACCGATGTCCCGCCGGACGCTAACGATCCTCACCCTTTGACACGGGCTTTATGTCAACTATCGGTGAGTCCACCAGGGCGTCAAGGCCCCGCACAGTCAGGGTGCAGCCCTCCACACTGAGGAGCTCCACCTCCGTCAAGCCTATGGGGTTGGGCCTTGAAGGGCTGTGGGACGCGAAGACGCCCCTGAGCTCGGTCTCCCCGTGGCGGCGGGGGACCACCTGCAGGGTGCCCCTGTGTTTCTTATCATCCCTCAGGTGGAACCAGTACAGGACCACTATGTGTTTGTGTTCGCTCAGCCGGTACAGGCCATCACGGTACTCGGGCAGCACCTCTATGGTGGACAGGTCCTCCTCCACCCTGGTCACCTTCCCTATGAAACACACCTCGCCTCTCATCGTGCACCGTTAAAGTATGTGCGTCCCCGTCCCCTTATTATATACCTAATGCAAACTACCTAAACAGCATGGTTCAGGTATCCATAGTGAAGAACCCGAGGAAACCCACTGACAAGGACGTCCACAACATGGTAAAGAAAGCCATGGACCTGGTGGGCGGGATCAAGAGCATAGTTAAACCCGGGCAGACCGTGGCCCTCAAGCCCAACGTGGTGACGGGCCGGGTCACGGGGCCGGGCGTCGTCACGGACAAGCGCATCGTAGAGGTCATGATCAGGCTCTGCAAGGAGGCCGAGGCCGGCAAGGTGCTGGTCGTGGAGGGCGCCGGCTACTTCACCGAGACGGGCAAGGCCCTGGAGCTGAGCGGCGTCAAGGCCATGGCCGAGGAGGCCGGCGCCGAGGTGGTGGACGTGGACATGGACAGACTCGTGGAGCTCAAGGTGCCGAACCCACTGATCGTGGACAAGATCAAGGTCTCCAAGAGCTTCATGGACGCCGATGTCAGGATCAACCTCCCCGTCATGAAGACCCACGACCAGCTCCTGGTCACCCTGGGCGTCAAGAACCTGAAGGGCGTCGTCCAGAAGCCCATGAAGCGCGAGTTCCACAGGGTGGGCGTCGTCAAGGGCATCATAGACCTGAGCAAGGTGGTGCCCCTGAACCTGACGGTCCTGGACGCCATCGTGGCCATGGAGGGCCTGGGCCCCAGCTTCGGCTCCAAGGTGCATCTCGACACCGTGATGGCCAGCAAGGACGTGTGGGCCCTCGACAGGGTCGCGTCAAGGATGATGGGCTTCACCATGGTGGAGCTGGACTACCTGGTTCAGGCAGCCGAGCACGGCCTCTTCGACCCCGCCGTGGAGCCCAAGACCGTCGGCGAGCCCCTGTACAGCTACACGCACAGGTTCGAGAGGCCCCCCACCGACACGAACTTCGCCGAGGGCGTCACCGTCATCAGCGAGGGCGCATGCAGCGCCTGCAGGGGCACCATCCACAGCGTCGTCTACGACCTGGAGCAGATGAAGATGATGGGCGAGATCAGGGACCTGTTCATCGTGGTGGGCAGCAACGCGGAGGTCCCCCGGGGCCTACCCAACACCCCCATCATCATGGGCACGTGCCTCAAGAGGCACGAGGCCGAGGGCTGCTACGTGGAGGGCTGCCCGCCCAACAACGACAAGATGCTGGCCGCCATCAGGCAGGTCTGCCGCCTAGCCTAGCCCCCCCGCGAGGCACCTGTTATTAGCCCGGCCCAGCCCCATTGAACCGTGGAACACGAGAACCTCATCCGCCTCCTGCGCGAGGCAGGCAAGCTGAAGCGCACGCGGAGGACCGGCTGGGTGGAGGCCGGCGTCAGCGGCCCCGAGTCGGTGGCCGACCACAGCTACAGGGTCGCGCTGCTGTCCATGCTCCTCTCGGACCATCGGGGCCTCGACACCCTGAAGGCCGTCAGGATGGCGATCCTACACGACCTGGCCGAGGCGGTCACCGGCGACCTCACGCCCCGGCAGAAGACCCCCGAGCACGGGGCCGAGGAGCTCCGCGCCTTCGCCGGCCTGGTCGAGGGGCTGCCCACCCGGCAAAGGCAGACCTACCTTGAAGCCATGGAGGAGTACGTGGCCGGGGAGACGGGGGAGGCCGCCCTGGTGCGGGCCGCCGACAGGCTGGAGATGGTCCTCCAGGCGCTGGAGTACGAGGAGTTCGGTGCGGGTGCCGACCTGGATCCGTTCAAGTGTGTCTTGGTCCCAGCGGAGTACGCCGGCCTGTACAGGAGCCTGCTCGAAAAAAAATCAAATAATAATAGGGTGGCCCCTACGCGAAGGGGTACAGCTGCTTGAGGCGGCCCAGGTTCTCATCTATGGTTTTCTGGGGGAGCTGGAAGGGCGTCAGCCTGCCCTCCAGCAGCGCCTCGTAGGCCGCCATGTCCAGGAGACCGTGGCCGCTCATAAGCATGAGGATGGTCCTCTCCTCTCCCGTCTCCCTGCACCTCGTAGCCTCGTCCACGGCCGCTTTGACGGCGTGGGCCGTCTCGGGGGCCGGTATCAGGCCCTCGGCTCTGGCGAACATGACCGCCGCGCTCAAGGACTCCACCTGGTCATAGGCGCGGGGCTCCACGAGGCGGTCCCTCACCAGGGCGCTGAGGCTGGGCGCCATACCGTGGTACCTGAGGCCGCCGGCGTGGATGGGCTCTGGGATGAACTCGTGGCCCACCGTGAACATCTTGATGAGGGGCGTCATCCTGCCCGTGTCCCCGTGGTCGTACAGGTACTCTCCTCTGCTTATGCTGGGGCAGGCCGTGGACTCCACCGCGATGAACCGGGTCTCCTTTGGTGGGGCTCCCCTGAGCCTGTCCCTGAGGAACGGGTAGGCGAGGCCCGAGAAGTTGCTGCCTCCCCCGACGCACCCGATGACGGTGTCCGGGTAATCATCCACCATCCGCAGCTGCTCCGCTGCCTCCTGGCCTGTGACAGTCTGGTGCATGAGGACGTGGTTCAGGAGGCTGCCCAAGCTGTACCGGGTGTTCTCCTGGCTAAGGCACCTCTCAATGGCCTCGCTGATGGCTATTCCCAGGCTCCCCGGCGTGTCCGGGTCCTCCTCTAGCACCCTGCGGCCCACCGCGGTCTGTGTGCTGGGGCTCGGCACCACCTCGGCGCCGAAGAGCCTCATCATGACCTTCCTGTAGGGCTTCTGCTCGTAGCTCACCCGCACCATGTAGACCTCCACATCCAAGTCGAAGAGGCTCCCGGCGAACGACAGGGCGCTGCCCCACTGGCCGGCTCCGGTCTCGGTGGTGAGCCTCTCGATGCCCTGCCTCATGTTGTAGTAGGCTTGGGGCACGGCCGTGTTGGGCTTGTGACTGCCCGTGGGGCTCACCCCCTCGTACTTGTAGTATATTCGAGCGGGGGTCTTCAGCGCCTTCTCGAGGCGCCTCGCCCTGACGAGGGGCGTCGGCCTCCAGAGGCGGTAGGCTTCCCTCACCTCCTCGGGGATTGGTATGGTCCGTTTCTCCGACACCTCCTGCATGAGCAGCTCCTTTGCGAATAAGGGTAGCAGCTGCTCGGGCTTGACAGGCTCACGTGTTGCCGGGTCAAGCAGCGGGTAGGGGGGCGTCGGGAGGTCTGGGACTATGTTTATCCAATTTTTAGGTATTCGGTCCTCCGTCAGGAGGATGGTTCTGTCCAGTCCAAGTGATACACGCTTCTACCTCCTAGTAAAACTAGGTGCCCCTATAGGGGCTGTGGATGCTTTAAAGACTTGTTAACCGTAAATTGGTTAGCTGAGGAACTCGGCCACCTGGTCCACGGTCTTCCGCTTGAAGCTGGCTCCAACGCTGTCAGGGTAACCAAGCGACACTGCTCCGCTGAGCTTCCATTCCTTCCCGAAGTAGCCCCTGATGGCCTCGTAGGCGATGTACACATCCCCTACCCATAGGCTGCCCAGGCCCAGGTCGTACGCCCTGAGGAGCATGTTCTGGATGGCCGCCGCTACGCTGTGCTCCTCCGTGAGCCACCCGTACGGCCCGTTGTTCCACACGACGACGAGGACAGGCGCCTCCCCCATGATCCTGCACGAGTTCTTCGCCGACCCCGCCGCCGCTGCTCCATTCTTCTCGATGAAACTATCCAGCTCTGCGTCGAACATCTTGAGGAATGCTTCTTTGGCCCCGCTGGTCAGCACGGTGAACCTCCACTGCTCGCCCCGCTTGGCCGACGGCGCGTAATTAGCAGCATCCAGAACTTCCCTGACCAGCTCCGCTGGCACCGGGTCCGCCTTGAACCGCCTTATGCTCCTCCGCGCCCTAATTGCTTCAATAAGCTCCATAGGATATCATATAGGATGGGCACGCGCCATTACATAAGTCTGGGTGAGAAAAGTGAGGCTGCTAGCCGTTGGCGACAACTGCGTTGACCACTACGCCGAGCTGGGGCGGCGGTTCCCAGGGGGCAACGCACTGAACGTGGCCGTCTACGCCTCCAAGGCGCCGGAGGTCAGGGCGGACTACGTGGGTGTCGTTGGGACGGACCTGAACGGCGGGTTCCTCCTCGACCAGATGGGGACCCAGGGCCTGGACGCGGGTGGGGTGCTCCGGCGGGAGGGGGAGACGGCCGTGACCACCATACTCATCAGGAACGGGGAG
>MEZG01000046.1 GCA_001775965.1 Candidatus Bathyarchaeota archaeon RBG_13_60_20
GCGGCTCCGCCGTGATCATGAGGCTGAGCCTCAGCGGGTCGGCGCCGAACATCTCCACGGCGTTTATCAGCGGTATTATGTTGTTTAGGCTCTTGCTCATCTTGGCGCCCTCCATTAGCACGGAGCCGTTCACATAGATGCCGCGGGGCCACATCTCCCTGGGCCATACGCCGTCGTGGACGAACACCATGTATGTGAGGTGGTTGCTTATGAGGTCGCGGCCGCTATGCCTGGCGTCCATGGGGTAGAAGTAGGTGAACTCGCGGCGGAGCTCCTCTAGCTTCTCCTCCGGGAACCCCGTCTTCACAGACACCTTCACGGGCTCGCCCTTGCCCAGGAACACATAGTCCCAGAAGTCCTCCGTGAGGCTCTCGGGCTCCGGCTTCACCTGGTTGATTCCCTTGATGACGGTGTAGTAGGCCATGTAGATGACGCTGTCGCTCAGAGCCTCTATTATCCAGTCCTCTGCCCAGGGCAGCTTGGTGCCTAGGCCCGCCTTCCGGGCGCACGCCTTCTCACGGAGCCAGTCTATGACGTTGTGGTACTCCTGCCTCAGCTCCCGCGGCACGATGTCCATGGCGTCGATGTTCTCGTGGGCCAGCCGCTTCCAGGCGTGGTCCCCGTAGTTGATGAACCACTGGTTCTCGAATATCATGACGACCACGTCGGCTCCGCACCGGCACCTGACGGGCTCCAGCAGCTCGTACATGGTGGTGGCCGTGCCCTTGGCCACCATGTCCTGCTTCACCGCCTCCTTGGCCTGCTGGACTGGGAGGGACGCGTACTGGCCCGCGTTGCCGCGCATCCTGCCGCCGTGGAACTCGGCGCTGTACACCTCCTTGGTGGCCTTCCCCAGCCGCTCGTCTCCCTGGTCCATGATGCCCATCCTGGCGACGACGTCCACTGCTGGGCTCTCCCCGTAGCCCTGGGCCTCTATGACGCTGATGGGCTCCAGGCCCCTCACCATCGCGGGCTTGAACTTGTAGGCTGAGGGGTTCTTCTTGACGTCCCGCTTCAGCTGCTCCAGGGCGACCAGGTCGAAGGGGGCGTGGGCGGGCACCGACATGACGACGCCCGTGACGGCCTTGGGGTCCACGAAGCCGGCCGGCAGTATAGGCATCTCGGTCCCCGTGGCCGGGTTCGTCAGGGTGGCGCCTATGAAGCGGCTCCCCTGGAACTCGTCCATCACCTCGATCTTGTGGCCCAGCAGCTTCAGCTTCTCGGCTGCCTCGGCGCTCACCACCCACGTTTCGCCGTCCACCGTGGCCTCAACGTAGACGGCGTCCGGGTTGAGCCACATGTTGGTGACGCCGTACACGGTCTCGGGGCGCAGGGTGCCGGCCGGGAAGACTAGCTCATCCTTGGTGAACTTTATGACTGTGAACTCCTCGATCTCGGGCTCCTTGTCGCCCACGGTGTCGTGCTGGCCCACCGGGTTGCCGCATCCCGGGCACCAGCCCACGGGGTGGCTGCCCTGGGTGATGTACCCCTTCTCGCGGAGCTTAGCGAACTGCCACTCTATGAACTTGTGGTAGTACTCGTCCACCGTCGTGAACTCGCGACGCCAGTCCACACTGTACCCTATCCGCTGCATGCCATGCTTGATCTCCTCCGCGAAGTAGCCGGCCATGGCGACGGGGTTCTCCAGGCTCTTGAGCTTCCTCCGTGGGATGTTGTAGAGGTTGAGGAACGTTTCGAGGAGGGCCGGGTCCTTCTCCTTGAGCCTCTCCACCATGGCGAACAGGGGGGTCCCCGTGTAGTGCCACGCCATGGGGAAGAGCACGTTGTAGCCGTGCATCCTCATGTACCTGGCGTGCACGTCGGTCAGGGTGTACGTGCGGCCGTGCCCGATGTGCTGCGGGCTGTTGGGGTAGGGGTACGCCACCGTCAGGTAGTACTTAGGCTTCTGTGGGTCGGGGTCGGTCTCGTAGACCTTTGCCTCGGCCCAGCGTTTCTGCCACTTCTCCTCGATCTGCTTCCAGTCAACCATATGCGCTCTATCCTCTAACCAATGTGACTCTTGGATGCTTGTAGAATAAAGGTTATGAGTAAAAACGGTTACGCATCTCCTGACTAAGTTAGTATGAGATTGAGATAAGGTCCTGTAGAGTGGGAACCCAATTATTCTAGGACCGCTCGTATCCTCCGCACGCCTGCGGAGATACCTTCTTCCTTCACTATCCTGAATCGTCCAAGCTCATGCGTATTCTTCACATGCGGGCCACTACACAGCTCCGTTGAGAAGTCACCTATAGAGTATACAGAGACCTCTTCTCCGTATTTTTGCTCGAACACTGCTTGGCTCCCCATCTTTATCGCCTCGTCCAGTGTGGTCTCTACTCTCTTAACCGGAAGAGCCTTCTTTATCTGCCTGTTAACCATCTCTTCCACGGCCTTAATCTCCTCGTCGCTCAGCTTTCTGTCGAAGTTGAAGTCGAACCTTAGGCGCTCCTGCGTAATGTTTGACCCCTTCTGGGCGATTTCTTTCCCCAGGACCCGTCTCAGCGCCTCGTTGAGTAGGTGCGTCGCGGTGTGCAGCTTCACAGTCTCCTCAGCCGTGTCGGCCAGGCCGCTGCCGAACCTCTTGTCGGCGCTGGCCCTGGACACATGTTGATGCTTCTCGAACTCCTCGTGGAACCCATCCACGTCGACGAAGATGCCGTTCTCCCGCCCCAGTTCCCTCGTTATCTCTATCGGGAAGCCGAAGCTCTGGTAGAGCAGGAACGCATCCTTGCCGTCGATTTTCTTGTTCTCGCTGGCTATTCTGTTGAACCTGTTCAGGCCCCTTGCCAGCGTGTTGTCGAACTTCCTGTACTCCTTTCTCAGCTCGGCTACAATGAAGTCCTCACTCGGCTTCAAATGAGAGTAGTCCCTGGAGTATGTTTCTATCACGATCCGAGATAACTCTCCTAGGAACTCTTCCTCTATGCCCAACAGTTTCCCGTGCCTGATGGCTCCTCTGATGAGTCTCCTCAGAACGTATCCCTGCTCCACGTTCAAGGGGACTATTCCTTCAGCTAGAAGGAAAGTGGCTGCACGAGAGTGATCACATATCACTCTAACACTTCTAATTTGAATAGTTTTATTTTCAGAGATTATTTCAGAGACTACTTCAATACCCGCTAGTTCCTTGATTTTTTCGATTAATGGGGCGAATATCTCGGTCTCGTACACGTTATCCTTTCCCTGTAGGACAGCGACCGTCCGCTCGACTCCCATCCCCGTGTCAACGTTCTTCTGCTCAAGTAGATCATAATCTCCGTCCGGGGTCTTATTGTACTCCATGAAGACGTTATTCCATATCTCATTGAATTTTCCGCAGGAGCAGCCAGGCTTACATTCGCTCCCGCACGGCTCTTTGCCCGTGTCATAGAATATCTCCGTGTCAGGTCCACATGGCCCGGTGCTGCCTATAGGCCCCCACCAGTTATCCTCTCTAGGCAGATAGAATATCCTATCCTTTGGGACTCCAAGTCCTTCCCATATTCTTGCGCTTTCAGTGTCCCTGGGTATTTTATCGTCCCCGGCGAAGACCGTGATGGAGAGCCTATCTTTATCGATGTTGAGCCACTCTTTGCTTGTGAGGAACTCATAGCTCCACGGTATTGATTTCTCCTTGAAGTAGTCTCCAAGAGACCAGTTTCCCAACATCTCAAAAAAGCTCAGGTGAAAACTATCACCCACCTCATCGATGTCGCTAGTTCTGAGGCACTTCTGTACGTTCACAAGTTTTTTCCCACTTGGATGAGGTTGACCCAACAAATATGGTACAAGAGGATGCATCCCAGCCGAAGTGAATAGCGCGGTTGGATCGTTCTCCGGTATTAGAGGCGCATTAGCGATTACTTTATGTCTTTTCTTCTGGAAAAACTTCAAGAACAACCTTTTCAGCTTGTCAGAACTAATCAACTAGACCACCTTAGCTGCATCTGTGAATCATTTAAGGACATCTTATACACATGAGCGAGATTTGAGCCGTTTGTCGGTATCAGCATGTGGTCAGGCCCCTAAAATTAGGATAGGGTGGGTATACCTAAAAGAAACTTGGGGGAGGCTAGCCGAAGAGGGCGCCGAGACCCTGCAGGTCTTCCTCTTCCTTCTTCTCCTCTTTAGGCTCCTCCTCGGGAGCGGCCTCCTCCTCAGCGGCTGCAGGCGCAGCTGCGGCGGGGGCGGCGCCGGCCGTGAAGACGGGCGCCTTGAGGGCCTCATCGATGTTGATGTCTGCGAGGGCGGCGACGAGGGCCTTGACCCTGGTGGTGTCGGCCTTGATTCCCGCAGCTGTGAGCGTGCCTGTAATCGCTTCCTCTGAGATCGCCTTGCCTGCGCTGTGAAGGAGCATAGCGGCATACATGTATTCCACACTTTTCACCTCTATTGAATGTCTGTCCTATGGGACTGCTATTAGACAACCACACCCCCTATTTTTATTCTTTCCGTTTTTCAGTGCAGGGCCTGGCAATCGTTTAATCCGCCCGCGGACAATGGTTCAGTCGTGGTTGCTTGGTGAGAAGGATCAGGAGAAAGGAGAGGGGCCGGCTCGCCGCGTGGGACGACTCCACCCTGAACCCCTACACAGCGCCCGTCGCCCGGGTCAGACCGGGGGAGGTCGTCGAGGTGGAGACCTGGGACGCCTACGGTGGCGTGGTCAGCCCCGAGCAGAGCTTCCAGGAGGCGGCCGAGAGGGGACTGGTTGGCGCCCTGAACCCGGTGACCGGCCCAATATACGTGGAGGGGGCCGAGCCGGGCGACATCCTCGTCGTGGAGCTGATGGGTATCGATCTACCCGCGTGGGGCGCCGCCAGCATCATACCCGGCTTCGGCGCCCTTGAGGGGTGGCTCAACCTCATGCAGCCCAGGACCAAGGTCTGCACCATTGAGGGCAGCGTGGTCCGCTACGAGGCCGACCATGGCAAGATCATCGAGATTCCAACGGACCCCTTCGTGGGCACCATCGGTGTGTCTCCAGCCTACGAGGCCGTCCAGACCCTGGCGCCAGGCTCTCACGGCGGAAACATGGACTGCCCCGATATACGCCCAGGGAATAGGCTCATGCTTCCCGTCTACCAGAGGGGGGCGCTTTTCGGGCTGGGGGACGTCCATGCGGTCCAGGGAGACGGCGAGGTGTGCGGGACCGCTGTGGAGGTGGGGGCCGTCGTGAGGCTCAGGTTCAGCCTGGGGCACGGGAAGATTGGCTGGCCCAGGGTGGAGAGCCCCGACGAGATCATGACGGTGTGCAGCGCCAGGCCCCTGGAGGACGCAGCTAGGCTCGCCTACCGGGAGCTGGTCCAGTGGATGGTGTCAGACTACGGCTGGGCTAGGGACGACGCCTACATGTTCCTGAGCCAGGCCGCCAAGGCCAGGATTGCCCAGATAGTGGATCCACTATACACGGTCGTGGCCAAGCTGAGCAAGAGGTACCTAGCCTAGCCCCTCATCTCGCGGAGGGTCCTCACCCAGTGCCGCTCCCCCTTGAACAGCTCTGAGACTCGCCTATTCTAGGGCTCGTAGGTCTGGGACTCCTCGTCTCCGTCCATCACCAGGAGCAGCAGCTTGCCTTAGGCGTGCCTCACGACGGCGACCTTGTATCCTGCGATGCTCACCCTTGCCTCCTGTGTTATGGGGTTTATAGTCCACGCCTGGGTGTAGGTGACAAGCGCCATGGCCAGCAGCAGCGCGAAAAGCACGATGTTGCGTCTATTCATCCTTCAGGTCTCCGTTATAGAGATGGGATCTATGCTTGTTTATCATGTTAACCCGTTAACAAATGTTTACCATAGATGTGTCTGGAGTATATCCCTGTTTAATGGCAGTAGAGGCGCCTGAAAATAGTATAAAGGTGCAATACACCTGAGGGCCTTAGCCCGCCATCGAAGCCTAAAACGCCGTGTCCCCCGCAGCCCCTGCCTAAACTTTTTTATATTTACGCTGAGGTTTACGGTTGCTGAAACCATACAGCAAAAGACTAGGTATATATGTCGGAACCCTGTATGGTTCAAACATCTGGGAAGAAGGAAAATGACAACCGCATACGACGTGCCAGCGGACGTGCTGATAGAGAAACTCTCAGCATACATGAAGGAGAACGTCAAGGAGGTCCAGCCACCCGAGTGGGCGGGGTACGTTAAGACAGGGAGCCACAACGAGCGCGTCCCGCAGAACCAGGACTGGTGGCACACTAGGGCCGCCTCCCTACTCAGGAAGCTCTACATGAACGGGCCGGTGGGCGTCTCAAGGCTCAGGAAGGAGTACGGCGGCAGGAAGAGGGTGGGAATGAGGCCGGCCCACTTCGCCAAGGCCGGCGGCAACATCATCAGAACCATCCTCCAGCAGCTGGAGCAGGCGGGGCTGGCCCAGAAGGACAGCAACGACGGCAGGGTCACCTCCAGGAAGGGCAGGAGCCTGCTGGACGCCATGAGCACCCAGATCAAGAGAGACTTGGACCGCGAGCGTCCAGAGCTCAAGGACTATTAAGTGAACGCAGATGTCTTCGGACGAGGAACTCGAGAGGATACGGCAGCGGAGGATGGTCGAGCTTCAGGCTCAGCGGGCCCAGCAGGATCAGACCACCCAGGCCCAGGCCGACGCTGAGGCCAATAAGCAGGCCGTTCTTCGTAAGATCCTCACGCCGGAGGCAAGGGCGAGGCTCCAGAACGTCAAGCTGGTGCGCCCGGACTTCGCGGAGCAGGTGGAGCACCAGATCATCCAGGTTGCCCAGACCGGGAGAGTGCCTCTGCCAATCACCGATGACTTATTAAAGAGGCTGTTGGCTGAGTTACAGAGCCAACAGGCTAAGAGGGACATTAGCATCAGGAGAGTATGAGTATGGCTAGGAACAAGCACCTCGCGTACAAGCTACGCCTCGCCAAGGCTGGGAAGGCCAAGAAGAGCGTCCCTGCCTGGATCATCGCCAAGACCGTTGGCGGCGTCAGGTGGAGCCCCAAGAGCAGGCGTAACTGGCGCCACAGGAAGCTGAGGTTATAGGAGAACTAGGTATGTCTGAGCTGGAGAGAGTGTACACTGTCCCTCTTGGGAGAGCCTGGAACGCCCAGGGCTACCGCAGGTCCGAGAAGGCCATGACCCTGCTGAAGGAGTTCACAAAACGCCACATGAAGCCGACGGAAATCGTAATCGACACCGCGGTGAACGAGGCCATCTGGGCTAGGGGAATCTACAAGCCGCCCCGCAAGATCAGGGTCAAGATGACCAGGGATGGCGAGGGCGTCGTTACGGTCACCATGGCGGAGGGAGAGGGTTGAGCGTCAGGCAGTTCAGGGTCAGGGGAGAGGTCAACAAGCGCACGTTCTTCGAGCCCCTCACCTTCAACAAGGTCGTCTCCGCCTCCAAGGAGGAGCACGCCCTCGAGAAGGTCTATGCCGACGTGGGCAGCCGCCACAGGGCAAAGCGCCGAGAGATCACCATCATCAGCGTGGAAGAGCAGGCCGAGGGGTAGCCCCAGGTGTCCCAGGAACAGGAGAGGCAGCTTCGCCGGCTTGTCACCGAGATCAGGATGATGGAGGGCACTGTACAGATGCTTGAGCAGAGGCTCCAGTTGCTGAACGCTACAGTCGCTGAGCTAAGGCTTGCCCAGGGAAGCCTTGGGGACCTGAGGGATGTGGAGCCCGAGAGCAACCTCCTCGTCCCTGTGGGCGGCGGCGTCTTCGTGAACGCCAGGCTGGGGGACATCAGCAAGATAGTGGTAGGGGTAGGCGCCGGCGTCTCAGTGGAGATGGGGCACGAGGAGGCTGCGGGGGACATCGGCGAGAGGCTCCAGGAGATGGAAAAGGCTCAGGAGTCCGTCCAGGAGCAGTTGGGCCAGATCTACGCCCAGTTGGAGACCCACCAGGGCATGGCGGAAAGGTTATCTGCGGAGATCCAGAACGCCATCCAGGGTGCACGCTAGTTGTTCGATAAGCTCCGCCAGGGCCTCAAGGGCATAGTTGAAAGGATAAGCTCGGCGGGCCTCACGGAGAAGGACCTGGACCCGGTCCTCTGGGACCTCCAGCTACACCTCATAGGCAGCGACGTCTCTGTGGAGGTGGCCGAGCGCATATGCTCGGAGCTGAAGGGGAGGCTGCTGGGGAGGGACGCGCCGCGGTTCGGTGGCAAGTCAAGGCAGGTGAGGGACGCACTCAAGGAGTCCATTGAGGCGGTCCTGGGTGGCCAGGGAGCCGTGGACCTCCTGGGGATGGCTGCCGACCACAAGGGGAGGGGCGAGCCCCTCAGCGTCATGTTCGTGGGCATCAACGGCACCGGGAAGACCACCACAATAGCAAAGGTGGCCAGGCTCCTCATGGACCACGGTTTCAGCGTCGTGCTGGCCAGCGGTGACACCTACAGGGCCGGGGCCATTGAGCAGCTGGAGGAGCACGGCCGGAGGCTAGGCGTCAGGGTGATACGCCACAAGTACGGGTCCGACTCGGCCGCCGTGGGCTTCGACGCGGTCCAGCACGCCAGGGCCCAAGGCATAGACGTGGTGCTCATAGACACGGCGGGCAGGATGCAGACTAACCGGAACCTCATGGACGAGCTTCAGAAGGTGAAGCGCGTCGTCCGACCCAGCTTAACGTTAATGATCTTGGACAGCCTCATCGGGAACGACGCCACGGAGCAGGCACTCACCTTCAACCAGGCCGTGGGCTTCGACGCGGCCATCCTCACCAAGGTGGACGCGGACGCCAAGGGGGGCAGCAGCCTCAGCGTCAGCTACATCACAGGTAAGCCAGTGATCTACGTGGGCGTAGGCCAGGGCTACGGGGACCTGCAGCCCTTCGACGCCAGCTGGTTCGCGGAAAAGCTGCTAAGTGAGTAGAGAGCCACCCGTTCATTCCTTGTACTTGTATGCATGGTCTATGGTGAGCTCAGCGATGTCGGCGGCTATGTCACTTATCTTCATGATGTTCTCGCGAATGGTTATGATGTTGGTGAGCACTGGGGCGCCATGGGCCTCGCTGAACCGTGGCAAGGGCGTGATCTCCATATACAGTTTCCTTATGTCGTCCTGCCTGTCTATGACGCTATTCGTGGGCTCAACGTCCATGCGCAGGTAGCACTCAACAGCCTTGCTGTATGAGTCGAAGGCGATCTCGGCCGCGTTCACTAGGATGGCCTGGGCCTCGGCCGGCAGGCTCAGCTGTTCCTCGATCATTTGGCTTAGGCTCTCAGCTATGTTTATCACTCTGTCAGCCGCCCTCTCGATGAGGTTCACGAGGGTCTGGTAGTCCAGGCAGTCTAGGGGGCTCAGCCCCAGCTCGTTCGCCAGGGACGGCTTGACGGCCGCGCTCCTGATTATCCTCAGGACAAGGTAGTTGAGCTGGTCCACGTCGTCCTCAAGGGAGATAACCGAGTTGACCAGATCCGCGTCCCAGTTCCTCAGGGACTCGATGGTGTCCCTGAGCATTGAGTAGGTTATTAGGTGCATCCTCTCGACGCAGGATGATACGGACGCCTTGGACTCGTCTATGAGGGTCTCCAGCTCGGTCCTCTTCGCCTCCGAGTTGATCACCATCATGTAAAGCCTCCTCACTATGTCCCTTATCGCGGTCTGCTGGTCCACTGTGAATATCTTCTCGGATGACAGAACGATGATGGAGTAGCCATCGAGGAACGCGCCTATAATCCTCCTGGTAATGCTCTCCGACCTCTCGTTCTCACTTACGATGAGTTCGATCCTCTTAGGCTCGTCGCCTCTGTCTGGGGTGGGATGGATGATCAGTGAGCCATCGCCTTGAATTTGGACGGTTACCGTGTCGCCCTGGTTGAGCCTGTTCATCCTGAGCCACTCCTTTGGGAGCGACATCACCCTGGAGGACTTCCCGAGGGCCATAATCTTCCGGTGCTCCATCGCGTATTAGTTTGGGCTGGATGATAATATCATTTTTTATGAGCCAGGCTACTTTGATACATTAATACGCGCATATATACATATTTACTCATATTAAATGTATTTCGACAATGTATATACTCGGGTTCTGTTTATCGGTACGTGGCCAATCATGGCATTAACAGAGTTCGCCCAGAAAAGTCTGCAGCGAGACGACAAGGTAAGGAAGACGTACTCGGGGAAGATGGATGGCAGTTACGGCCACCTCATGATCTCAGAGCAGAAGCTTCTGTTCGTTAAGGAGGAGGGCTTCATCAGGAAGAACCGGAGCGTGACCCTAAACCTCCTCTTCGAGAAGGTGGGTGAAATCAAGCCGACCAGCAGGTACGAGCTCAACATAGTGGAGAGCGACGGCAGTAAACACAGCTTCGTTGTGGACAACATCCCCATAACGGTGGTGGAGAAGAGCATCAGAGAGATGCTGAAAAGGTAGAGGCTACCACCCATTTTTTTCTGGCGGCTGGGTCAATACGTAAACTTTAACTAGGGACCCTTCTCCGATAGGGTGACAAACATGGGGCTAAATGAGTTCCTCCAGTCCGCGGACAGGCTCATAAGGACGCTGACTAGGCCCGACTGGAAGACCTACTGGATGAGCATCAAGATAGTCTTCGCGGGCATAGGGGTCCTGGGCGCGGTCGGGTTCCTCATAAGGCTGATATCCGTCACGCTCCAGGGCGGGCTCTAGGGCTCCCTGGGCGCTGTTCGTACCTTTCAGCAATATTAATATCTCTGAGCCCCACAAAGCATGGTGCATCGTGAGTGGTCCAATTGTCCGAGAAGACGGTGAAGACATCCCTGTACGCGGTGAAGGTGACCAACGGCCAGGAAAGGACGGTAACCCTCATGCTCGCCGACAAGGCGAAGGTCGAGGGCCTCCCCATAGCGGCCATACTGGCGCCCGCCGAGCTTAAGGGGTACATCATCGTAGAGGCCGAGAGGCCCCACATGGTTGACGAGCTCATCAGGGGCATGCGCCACACCCGGGAGCGGGTCCAGGGCACCATCAGCCCCCAAGAGGTGGACCATTACATCGAAACGAAGCCAGTGGTCGAGGGCTTAAATGAGGGCACCCTGGTCGAGGTGATCGCGGGGCCCTTCAAGGGGATGCAGGCCCGAGTCGTCCGTGTTGACATCGGTAAGGAGGAGGTCACCATCGAGATACTCGAGGCCGCGTTCACGTTGCCCATAACGGTACATGCCGACTACGTGAGAGAGCTAAAAGGAGTAGATAAAAGTGGTTGACAAGTCCTTCAACTTCATAGTCAACGGCGGAAAAGCCACGGGGGGCCCACCCATAGGTCCCGCCCTGGGCCCCATGGGGGTCAACATCATGGCCATCGTCAACGAGATTAACGCCCAGACGAAGGAGTACGACGGCCTGCCAGTGCCTGTGGACGTGGTCATTGACACCGACACCAAGAAGTTCACGGTTAAGGTGGGCATGCTTACCACCTTCGCCCTCATCAGCCAAGCTGCTGGCCTGGAGAAGGGGAGCGGCACACCCAACACAGCCTACGTAGCCGACATCACCATGGACAAGCTCATAGGCATCGCCAAGAAGAAGCGCCCAGGGCTCTACGCCGCGAGCCTGAAGACCGCTGTACGCGAGGTGCTTGGAACGTGCCAGAGCGCCGGCGTAACCGTCGAAGGCCGACCCGCCAAGGAGGTCCAGCAAGCCATCAAGGCGGGGGAGTTCGACGAGAAGCTGGCGGAGGTATAAATAACCTTTAAATTGTATCTCAGGTGAGATTGAGAGGAACTTAAAATGTCGCTCCCAAGGAACAAGATAATTGAAGCCATCGAGAAGGCCAGGGAGGCGAGCCCGGCTCGGAACTTCGAGCAGAGCTTCGACCTGGCCATCACCCTGAGGGAGCTCGACATGAACAGGCCCGACCAGAGGGTCAACCTGCGGTTCACCCTCCCCAACGGGGTGGGGGACCGCAAGGTGCTCGTGTTCGCCTCGGGCGACCTAGCGCTGAGAGCAAGGAGGGCAGGAGCGGATGCAGTTGTTGAGCCCGCTGAACTTGATCAGCTTGCGACGGACAAGAAGGCAGCCAAGAAGGCCCTTCAACCATATGACTCGTTCGTCGCTGAGGCACCAATGATGCCCACAGTAGGCCGCGTCGCAGGCCCCATACTGGGCCCAAGGGGGAAGATGCCCACACCGGTACCCCCACAGGCACCCATAGACAACGTAATCGAGCGCGAGCGAAAGACCGTGGTCCTGAGGAGCAGGGACAAGCCCTTCATCCACTGCATAGTGGGGAAGGAGAACATGAGCGACGACGAGGTCGCCCAGAACATAGAGGCCGTGGTCCAGAACCTGACCAGGGCCACCAAGAGGGGCTTCGCCAACGTGCGCAACATCTACCTGAAGCTGAGCATGGGCGACGCCGTGAAGGTGTTCTAGCATGTCGAGTCACATTCCGCAGGAGAAGACGGAGACCGTTCAGGAGGCAGTCGAGCTTCTGAAGGAGTACGAGGTCATAGCAGCCGCGGACCTCAACAAGGTGAACAGCCTGATGCTCCAGGACATGAGGCGCCAGCTCCGGGGCCGCTTGGAGTTCAAGGTGCTGAAGAACACGCTGATGAGGATCAGCATGGAGGAGGCCGGCAAGAAGGACATCGGCGGGTTCATCGAGAGGATCGCGGGGCCCAACGTGTTCCTGTTCACCAACGGTAACCCCTTCAGGGTCGCCATGGAGCTGGACTCCAACAAGGTCAAGGTGTTCGCCAAGCCAGGCGACGTCGCCCTCAGCGACATCACCATATCGGCCGGCAACTCGGGGCTGAGCCCGGGCCCCCTCATCGGCAAGTTCGGCTCCCTAGGCGTGCGGACCAGGATCGAGGCGGGCAGCATCTGGGTGGCCCAGGACACGGTGGTCGCCAAGAAGGGCCAGGTCATAAACGAGGACCTGGCGGACCTGCTGCAGCGCCTGGGCGTCAGGGCCGCCGAGATGGGCCTCAGGGTCAAGGCCGTGTACGAGCGGGGCGAGGTGATACCCGGAGACGCCCTCATCTTGGACCTGGCCATGTACAGGCACAGCCTGGAGGCCGCCGTGGCCAACGCGTACAAGGTGGCCGTGGAGGCAGCCTATGTTACGCCCCAGACGGCGCCCACACTGCTGGCGAAGGCGTACCAGCAGGCGCGGGCCGTCGCATTGGAGGCCGAGTGGCCCACCCGGGACACCGTGGGGCTGCTGGTGGCCAAGGCAAACGCGCAGGCCAGGAGCCTGGCCAGCAGGGTCGGCAAGAAGATGGCTCAGGGCTAGACGCCCACCCAACCTTTTTCACTACATTTATCGCAGCCCAGGCCACATACACCACCATGAATGGTTCTGACCCTCTGAAGCAGTATAAGGAAAGAAGAGACCTGGAGACGAGCGACGAGCCCCTCGGCGAGGTGTCCGCGGGCGGTGACGCACCCATCTTCGTGGTTCAGAAGCACGCGGCCAGCAGCCTCCACTACGACCTCAGGCTGGAGTCGGGGGGCGTACTGAAGAGCTGGGCTGTGCCCAAGGGGCCAAGCATGGACCCCGCGGTGAAGCGCCTCGCTGTGCCCACCGAGGATCACCCCATGGCCTACGCGGGGTTCGAGGGGGTCATCCCGGAGGGCAACTACGGCGCGGGCACCGTCATCGTCTGGGACCGCGGCACCTTCGCCAACCTCAAGGAGGACAAGGGCTTCGCCGCGAGCCTCGACGATGGCCACGCCACCTTCAGGCTGGACGGTGTGAAGCTCCGGGGCGGCTTCGCTCTGCTGAGGACGGGCGAGGGCGGAAAACCCAGGTGGCTGTTCTTCAAGATGAAGGACGGTGAGGCTAGGCCCGGCTCGGACATCGCCGGGGAGAGGCCGGGCTCCGTGCTTACGGGCCGGAGCCTGGAGCAGGTGGAGGCCGAGGAGGAGCCATCCGACCTGCCCGACTTCGGTTAAGGGTGCCCGAATTGACTGAGAACTACACGGTGACCCAGGGCACGGTTCAGGCCGGGGACCCCCACGTCTGCAGCGACGGCAACGCAAGGAACAACCTGGTCTACTCCGTCTACGAGGCCCTGGTCGCCAGGGACGGCGTCGGCTTCAAGCCTTGCCTCGCCCGTAGCTGGGCGGTAGAGCCGGACGGGCTGACCTGGGGGTTCCAGCTGCGGGAGGGCGTCAGGTTCCACAACGGGGATCGGCTCAAGGCTTCAGACGTGGTGGCTTCCCTCCGCCGCGTCGTTGACCCGAGGATAGGAGGAGCCTACGGGACCCAGGGCGTGTACGCCGGCTACATAGGCGACGCCGAGTTCACGGCGCCCCGCGGGGACACTGTGAGGATCAGGACGGGGGAGCCCATGGCGGACCTGCTGGACCTGCTCTCCGAGATGCCCATCGGCCCCGAGGCCGAGCTGGACAGGCTGCCCGGGGAGTACGTGGGCACGGGCCCCTTCCAGGTCGGGAAGATGAGCCGCGACGAGGCGGTCCTGGAGCCCTTCAGGGGACACTGGCGCGGTGCGCCAGGCGTCGGGGAGGTGGCGTGGCTGGCCGAGCCGGACCCCGTCGAGAGGGCCAGGATGGTGCTCGATAGGGAGGCTGACCTGGCCTGCATAGTGGGTCCAAAGGGCAAGGAACTCGTTTTAGGCGATGGCGGCCAGGTGGCGTCCCTCGACAGCGGCCTCTGCATAATATTCTTGCTCAACTGCATGAGGGGGCCCTGCGCGGACAGGCGCGTCAGGCAAGCCCTGAACTACGGCGTGGACGTCCAGGACATCATCAGGAGTGTGGTGCAGGGGGAGGCCAGGCGGCTCTCGGGGTTCGTCACGCCCCACCACCTCGGGTTCGACCCCGACACGGAGCCCTACCTCCACGACCCAGGGAGGGCGAGGAGGCTGCTATCCGAGGCTGGGTATGGGGACGGCATGAGGCTCGTAATGGACGTGCCGACGTCCATGCCCGATGAGGCACCCCAGCTAGCCTCAGCGTTGGAGCGGCAGTACGCCGAGATAGGGGTCGAGGCCGAGGCCGTCCACCACGGTGACAGGCCGGCCTACTCGGAGATGGTCCGCGGCAAGCGGATACACGACCTGTGCTGCTTCGACTCGAGCCCCCGCAGCACCTTCAGGGTGCTCAGGGAGAAGCTCCACAGCGGCCTCAGGGGACCCTGGTGGATGGGGTACAGCAGCCCCGAGGTGGACCGCCTCACGTGGGAGGCCCAGAGGACCTTCGGGTACGATGCGAGGCAGCGCATCTACAGGCGCATCTACAGGACGGTGACCGGCGACGCCCCCTGGCTGTTCCTGTACAGGCCCACCTACCACTGGGCCGTTGGCAAGAGGCTTGAGGGCTGGAGCCCGGACCCGGACGGGCTGGTCAGGATAGGGCGAGGGGGGACCCGCGGCCCTAGGGGCGGGCCACGAGTGGTCCCGCCGCACCTAGTCTGGCGCGGGTCATAGGTCCCCCGTTGGGGGCTTGGGCGGGCCATTTAACACGGTTATGGATCAGTGCTCTACATCTCGCCGCGGGGCTTGGTGAGGGACTCCGTTGACCTGGGTGAGGTCGAGTACCCTGATTCAGTCTAAGAACACTTGTTAGCGCCGCCCCCAGGCTCTGATCGTTGGAAGCATTGACAATGGCTCCTCGTATCAACATCACCTATATAGCGATTCAGCGCACTAGAGGGATGCGTTGCAGGGCACATCTTCAGGCTACCACCCGTCCGACTGGAAGCTAACCAAGCGGTTGCTAGGCTACATGAGGCCCTTCACCGGCATCTTCCTGGGCATAGTCCTTACGGCCTTCGGCCGCCACGGCGTCTACGCCCTAGTGGTGCCCCTCATCATCATGCTCATAATAGACTACATCCTGCTGCCGGTGCCCGGCGGGGACCACTGGTTCCTGCTGCTCCTGAGGGGCCTCACGGGGGTGCAGTCCCGGGAGGGGACCCTCGCCCTCCTCTGCCTCCTCATAGTCGTCCTCGCCGTCGTCAGAGGCTTCTTCCACGTCGCCCACATTACTCTCAGGGCCACCCTGAGCCAGAGGATACTAAGGGTGATGCGCAGGGATTTCTACCGGGCGCTCATACACAAGAGCTTCAGCTACCTTGACCGCGTAATGTCGGGCCAGATAATAAGCAGGGTCACCAGCGACATGGGCGCCATAGACCTATTCTACAGCGAGACGGTGCGCGAGGTGTTCAGGCACGGGATGCAGCTCCTCTTCACCCTCTACATCCTCAGCTCTGTGGACCCCGAGCTGACCCTCCTGTGCTGCCTGCCGCTCCCCGTCATCTTCCTGTTCACCAGCCTCTATAGCGGTAGGGTGAGCGGCTACCTGTCCAGGGCTAAGAGCCAGTTCGGGGACCTCAGCGGCATCCTCGTGGAGGGCATAGTGGGGCACAAGCTCATCGCCACCCACGGCCGGGAGGCCCACATCATGGAGAGGTTCAGGGCGGAGAACCAGGCCTACGTGGAAACGAGCCTGGGGGCCAGTCTCGTCCAGAGCCTCTACAGGCCATCCAGCGCCGCCATGGTGGCCGTGGGGCTGGCGCTGGTCATCTTCGTCGGAGGCCAGCACGTGGCCTCCGGGACGTTGACGGTGGGGGAGATGGTGCTCTTCGGCATCTACTTCACCCAGCTGGTGGGCCCCGTAAGGATGTTCGCCCGCCTCGTCATGTTCTACCAGGATGCCCTGGCCTCGGCGAGGAGGGTGTTCGAGGTCATGGACGTGGGTGAGGACGTACCGGAGGCCCCCGACGCCGTGGAGCTGACCGACGTGAGGGGCGAGGTGGCCTTCGAGGGCGTCTCCTTCAGCTACGGGGACCGGGAGACCATATCGGGCGTCAGCCTCAGGGTGGAGCCGGGGGAGAAGGTGGCCCTCGTGGGTCACGTGGGCTCAGGCAAGACCACCCTGGCGGAGCTGGTGCCCAGGTTCTACGATGTCACCGGGGGGAGGGTGACGCTGGACGGTGTGGACGTGAGGGACGTGAAGCTGAGCAGCCTGAGGCGCAGCGTCGGCATGGTCCTCCAGGACGTTTACGTGTTCAGCGACACCATAAGGAGCAACATAGCCTTCGGCAAGCCTGACGCCTCAGATGAGGAGGTGGAGGCAGCTGCCAGTGCCGCCCAGATACATGAGTTCATTCCAAGCCTCCCGGACGGCTACCGCACGGTCGTGGGTGAGAGGGGCGTGACCCTCTCGGGAGGCCAGCGCCAGAGGCTCACCATAGCGCGGACCCTCCTCACTAACCCCAGGGTGCTGATACTCGACGACAGCACCAGCAACGTGGACGCCGAGACCGAGACCCTCATCAGGCGAGCCATAGACGAGCTCCTCAGGGGCCGCACAGCCATCATAATCACCCAGAGGGCCAGCACCTGCGAGGCGGCAGACAAGGTCATCGTTATGGAAGGTGGCCGCATCGCGGCCTCAGGCACCCACAGGCAGCTCCTCCAGAGCAGCCCCCAATACAGGCGACTCATCGAGAGCCAGGCGTTCACCATGGAGGCTGATGGAGACGGCTGAGTACGCCGACAGGTACGACGTTGGAAGCCTGGAGTCCACTAAGAGGCGGTACACGGACAGGCAGCTCGTCGCCAGGCTCCTGGGATACCTGACGCGGCACAGGGCGCTCCTAGCCGCCGAGCTGACACTCATCTTCCTGAAGATGCTCACGGTGCTTGCCAACCCGTACCTCTACAAGGTGACCCTGGACTTCTACGTCGTGGGGACGCCCACAGAGGACGGGTCGTGGCTCGCGGACGCTTTGGTGCGGATAGCCTCGGCGTTCACCGGGTCAACCGACCCCGGGAGGGCGCCCATACTGCTGGCCGCAGCAGCCGTCTACCTCGCCATAGCCTTTCTCGAGTGGGGCGTCACCGCAGCCCAGCTATACTACGTTGACAAGCTGGGGCTCCTCGTCATAGCCGATGTCAGGGAGGACTTCTTCGCGCACATCAACCGGCTGGGCCAGAGGTTCTTCGAGTACGGGAACACCGGGCGCCTCGTCTCCAGGGTGACCAACGACGCCGAGGCCCTGAAGGCCATCATGAGCGCCGGCGTAATAGGGCTGCTCGCGGACCTGATCATGGCCGTGGCTATCCTGGCCATGATGGCCGCCCTTGACCTCCAGCTTACGCTGGTGGCGCTGGTTCTAGCCCCCACACTCGCCGCCGTCAGCAGGTTCTTCCAGAGGTGGATTCAGGAGGCTTGGAGGGCCGCGCGCAGGAACGTGGCGGCCCTCACCGGCAAGGTCCAGGACCTGATGTACGGCGCCAAGGTGACGAAGGCTCTCACCCAGGAGGCGAGGAGCCTGGCCGAGTTCGACGATGTGAACCAGGTCAACATGGAGAGCCAGATAAAGGCCGAGACCGTGTCCGTCGCCTTCAGCAGCGTCGTCACGGTCCTCAGCTCCGTGATGGCCGCGGCCATCTGGTACCTGGGCGGGGGGAGGGTCCTCGGTGGGGCCCAGACCCTGGGCAGGCTGGTGGCCTTCAGCAGCTACGCCGACAGCTTCTTCGAGCCCATCCAGAACCTGTCCACCATGTACGGGGAGATACAGAGCGCCCTAACGGGAGCGGAGAGGATATTCAACGTGATAGACCAGCGACCGGAGGTGGAGGAGGCTGAGGATCCCCTCGAGCCCCCAGAGGTGAGGGGGGAGGTCGAGTTCAGGGGCGTGGGCTTCAGCTACGTCGAGGGCCAGCCGGTCCTCGAGGACATCGGGTTCAAGGCGGCCCCGGGGGAGATAATAGCCATATTCGGGCCCACGGGCTCCGGTAAGAGCACCATCATTAATCTCCTCGGCCGCTTCTACGACCCCACCGAGGGATCGGTCATGCTGGACGGCAACGACCTCAGGGGCCTCAGCTTCAGGACCCTGCGGAGGAACGTGTCCATAGTGCTTCAGGAGCCGTTCGTATTCGCTGGCACCGTGGAGTACAACCTCAAGTTCGGGCGGCCCGACGCCACGGACAAGGAGATGAGACGCGTCGCCGGTGTGCTTGGCATAGACGAGGCCATCACCCGGTTCCCAGAGGGGTACAAGACGGAGATACACGAGAAGGGGGGCAACCTGAGCTACGGGCAGAGGCAGCTCCTCTGCCTCGCTCGCGCTATCCTCGCAGACCCCAGGGTCATGGTCTTCGACGAGGCCACCAGCAGCGTGGACCCCTACACCGAGTACGTGATCCAGAGGGCCCTCCGCAGGGAGATGGAGAGGAGGACCGTGATACTGGTGACCCACAGGGTATCGACGGTTAGGGAGGCCGACAGGATAATAGTGCTGGAGGGGGGCAGAATCGTGGGGGAGGGCTCACACGAGGAGCTCATCGAAAGGAGCCCCACATACCGCAGGCTCTGCGAGATGCAGCTCGTGGAGATAAAGACACAGTAGATTTTCTGAACCAAGCTCGGGCATTGCTGGATAGGTTATGCTCAGGGAGTTAGAGCGAATTCAGTGGGAAGGCTCAGCTTACTTCCAGTTGCCCAGCGCCTTCCTAATGTCCAGTATCTTGCCCAGGTGGTACGCGTTGTGCTCGATGATGATCATTATCTCCCGCAGGTACGTGTACTCCGTGGCCCCGGCGACCACCCCCAGCACGTCGATCTTCGGGTCCTTGACCAGACTCACCGCCTTCTCCACGTCTCCGAAGAAACCCTTGACCGTCGCGTCCCACGCGTCGTCGCTCACCGCCTCCATGCGCTCCGGCCAGTACCCCTCGGGCCAGTCCGGCGGTTCCCAGTCGGAGTCCAGGGCATAGTTGATCAGGTCCGTCTGGGCCCTCCTCATGTGCTCCAGCTCCTCGTAGATGGAGTGGAGAGCCGGGCTGGGCCTTACGCCTCTCAACCCAGGCTTGACTCCCTCCAGAGCCTTCTTGTAGGAAACGAACGCCTGGCCGCCCCTCAGCGACCTTACAAGGTGCTCCCTCAAGACCTCCACACAGACAACCTCCTCAGCCTACATTGACGCTTGATGTGTATTTATCTCATGCCACAAGCCGTCTCAGAGGCAGCCCCCCGCACCGAACCCCGGTTAAAAGCAACCCCCAAACACGCTCCTCACAGCCGCCGTCATCTCACACCGCGAAAACCGTTTATTCCCTCAGCAGGGAATAAGAGACCCACAAGTTAAATCACGGCGCAGCCCAACCCATACCCATGTCACTCACAGGGAGACCCATCGAGGAGGTGCCCACGCCGGCCCTCCTCCTGGACCTGGACAAGTTCAACTGGAACATCAAGAAGATGTTCGACTTCGCTAGGAAGGCCAAGGTGCAGGTCCGGCC
>MEZG01000047.1 GCA_001775965.1 Candidatus Bathyarchaeota archaeon RBG_13_60_20
CCTGAGGAACAGGATCACAATTACCGCCAGCAGCAGCAGGATCACCACCACGAGGAGCGCCTGGTACCCGCCCCAGCCGTTCATAGGGCCCATCATCCCGTACTGCACCGCCACCACACGACCCAATGCAAATAGCCGACCGAGGTTTTTATCCCTTTTTTCTTTTCATTTTCTCAGAATATGTAGGTTATACATCCAGGCTATCAATAATAAAGTATTAGAATTATGGATTACAATGATTTTTGGCTAATGTGTTTTTTGAAGGCTCCGAAGCCAAGGACGAAGAGAGCCTCACCGGAGTAAAAGTGTGAAGCACGAGATGGAATTTTTTTCCGCCAAATAACAAGCACGCCGTTACGTGCCTAGCGTAAGCTCCGCCTGCCAACCATCCACTAACAACGATTGAACCCGAAAACAGAGGCGGCGTGACCCTACCGGATCTCCATCTCTATGTAGACCTCGTTGGGGACCCTGATCCTCATGATGCTCCGCATCACACGGTCCCTCGCATCGATCTCTATGAGGCGCTTGTGCACACGCATCTCGAACCTGTCCCACGTATCGCTGCCGTCCCCGCAGGGCGTCCTCCTGGTGGGCACCACCAGCTTCTTGGTGGGCAGCGGTATGGGGCCGACAAGCTTCACCCCGATCCTCTTGGCAATGTCCTTGATCTCGTCGCAGACACCCTCCAGCTTCCCGGTGTCCGTGCTGGTGAGCTTGATCCTTGCGCGTCGCGCCATATTGGTCCCCGTTACAACGTGAGAATCAGAACTTAAATGTTACTAAAAAAGGGTTGGGGAGGACTACTGCTTGCTGTCCTCGATCTCCATGACGATGCCGGCGCCGATGGTGGTGCCCATGTCACGGAGCGCGAACCTGCCAAGCTGCGGGAAGTCCTTGAAGGTCTCGATGGCGATGGGCTGCAGCGGGATGAACCGCACGATGGCCGCCTCACCCGTCCTGAGGAAGCTGGGGTTCTCCTCGACCACCTGGCCCGTCCTAGGGTCCAGCTTCGATAAGAGTT
This sequence comes from Candidatus Bathyarchaeota archaeon RBG_13_60_20, assembly GCA_001775965.1. GTDB lineage: Archaea > Thermoproteota > Bathyarchaeia > TCS64 > TCS64 > RBG-16-57-9. The sequence goes on from MEZG01000047.1 coordinate 1,025, forward strand.
GGTCGAACCTCACAGCCATCTGGGCCGTGTGGATGTGCAGCACGGGGGTGTAGCCGACGCCGACGGCCGTGGGGTGGTGGATGATGAATATCCTTCCCTTGAAGGCCTGGGCCACGCGGCACGGAGTGTTCACGTGGCTCGCGACCTCGCCCCTCCTCAGCTTCTCCTTGAGGACGCCCTTAACGTTGAAGCCAATGTTGTCCCCCGGCCCCGCGCTATCGATCTTCGTGTAGTGGGTCTCGATGCTGTTGACCTTACCCGTCTCCTTGCTGGGCATGAAGATCAGGTCGTCGCCCGGCTTGAGTACGCCTGTCTCCACCTTGCCCACCGGGGTCGTTCCCACGCCCCTGATGGTGTAGATCTCCTGGACGGGAATCCTGAGAGGCTTGTCGGTGGGCTTGGGCGGCAGCTCGAAGGTGTCGAGGGCGTCCAGCAGCGTGGGGCCCGTGTACCAAGGCATATTGCCGCTCTTCTGGACCAGGTTGTCGCCCGTCCAGCCGCTGGTGGGCACGAAGTGGATCCTGGATGGGTCATAGCCGACCATCTTGAGCAGCCTGCTCATGCCGTCCTTGACCTCCTCGTACCTCTGCTGGCTCCAATTGACCGAGGCGTCGTCCATCTTGTTGACGCCGACCACCAACTGGTTCACGCCCAGGGTCTTCGCGAGGAACGCGTGCTCACGGGTCTGGCCGCCCGGGTTGGTCCCAGCCTCGTACTCTCCCCTCTTGGCGGAGATCATGAGGACGGCGCCGTCGGCTTGGCTCGCGCCTGTGACCATGTTCTTGACGAAGTCCCTGTGGCCAGGCGCGTCGATGATGGTGAATACGTTCTTCTTGGTCTCCAACTCGTAGAAGGCGAGGTCGATGGTCACACCACGCTCGCGCTCCTCCTTGAGCCTGTCGAGCACCCAGGCGTACTTGAAGGACTCCTTGCCCATGGCCTTGGCCTCGGCCTCAAGGTCCTTCAGCTGCTTCTCAGGTATGGCTCCGGCCTTGTAGAACATGTGGCCCACAGTCGTGGACTTGCCGTGGTCTACGTGGCCTATGATGATCAGGTTGATGTGAGGTTTCTGCCTCTTGCTCATCTCTGAATTCTCCTACACCTTCAACCAACATGAAGTTTAAAAAGGTTAGGTTTACAGCGTTTTAACCAATCAACCCTTCAACTCTACGTGAAATAATGGATTAAAAGACTTAACAACGAGAATGCGTAAAGTTTAATACGGTACCCGCATCGGAGTGGTGGAGAATCAGATGGCAAACGGACTCTACGCTGCCCGCAGGAAACAGAAGATCAGGAAGAAGATGCGGTACAAGAGCAAGGACTACGTGCTGCGGCTCAAGAGGAAGACTGAGAAGACGGACCTGCTGGAGGGGGCCCCCATGGGCCGGGCTATAGTGCTCCAGAAGGTGGGCATCGAGTCCAAGCAGCCCAACTCAGCCATCAGGAAATGCGTGAGGGTGCAGCTCATCAAGAACGGGAGGCTGGTCACGGCGTTCCTTCCCGGCGACGGTGCCCTCAACTACGTGGATGAGCACGACGAGGTCACCATCGAGGGAATCCACGGGCCCCGCTCGAGGTCCATGGGTGATATCCCTGGAGTTAGGTACAAGGTGAGCCAGGTAAACGGGACGCCCCTCGACCTGCTGGTCGTAGGCAAGGTCCAAAAGTCTATGCGTTAATATTCTGTACGGTGTGGGCCCCTGATGGGCCCGTGTTCTCCCTTATCATCATGGCGAGGGGTACGCTCACCGCCAGAAGCACCGTTGAGACGTAGAAGCAGTACGCTATCCCGTGGGCGGCGAACACGGCAGTCATGACGATGGGGCCCAAGACGGAGCCCAGGTCGAAGAAGGTCCTGTACACCCCTATGCCTGCCCCCCTCTGGCGGGGCTCGACAGCCTCGGCTGAAAGCACGGGGCCCATAATCCATATGGCGCCCGAGGTGAAGCCCACGACGCTCATGAGTGCGGCGATGGCTAGGTAACCTGTCACGAAACTCATAGCCAAGATAAGAGCCGCTGTGGACACTATCCCGAATACCAGCACAGGCTTGCGGCCCAACCTGTCGGAAATAGCGCCCATGGTGAACATGGCCACCACGAAGCCAACGCTCCTGGCCCCCATAATGTAGCCTATCTCTGCCAGTGGGAACCCGAGGGTCTCCTCGGCGTACAGCGGGAACACAGTATAGATGAGGCCCGTGCTCATCACAAACTCGGCGAGCGTGATTGCCGCCATGACGACCAAGGTGGGGTTCACGATGACCTCCGGCAGGTCCCTGAGGTTCATAGGTGTCCCGACAGTGTGGTGCTGCGTTTCCCTCCTAATGTGGGGAGGGGCCACCAGAAGCAAAGTGGCGGCTACCGCCAGGACGGAGCTTAGGATGAACCCACCCTTGAATCCGAGGCTCTCTATCACGTAGCCGCTCATCCCCGAGCCTATCACAGTTCCTATGAACTCTATGCCCTGGAAGAGGCCCATGGCGCTGCCCCGCCTCTCGGCGTCGAAGAGGTTCACTATGAAGGTCATGGACACGGCGAAGAACAGGGGTGCCCCAAGCCCCATGATGGCCCTCACGATGACGAGGAATACGGGGGACTCCACATTGATGGTGAGCATGTTACCCAGAACTGTGAGCAGAGCCCCGGCTACCATGGGCTTATAGTAGCCGATCCGCGCCGAAATGAAGCCGCTGGGCACCTCCAGGAGCACCCGGCTGACCCAGTACCCGGCCACCGCGTACCCAATCATCACGCCCGTTGCTCCTATACGCTTGGCGAAGATGCTGAGAAGCGGGTTCGTTATCTGGGTGGCCAGCATCATGAGGAAGGCGATGGCGCAGAGCAGGTAATAGGTCGAGGAGTACCCCTTGTAGCCCATGGCTCCCGTAATAACCTCCCATCCCCTTAAAAGGCTGCGGTCGTTTTTGACAATGCTTTTATTTATGTGAGCCTTTCAAAGTCACTGCATTCACGAAGTGGTCAAATGAGCGAAGAGGAAGTTCAGGTACAGGACAGCGAGATCCGGCTCTTCGGGGAGTACAGCTTTGGCGGCATCGAGGTCAGGGACATCAGCCTGAAGCGCTACCTGAACCTGGACCCAGTCTACATCCCCCACAGCGGTGGCAGGCACGAGGCCAGGAGGTTCAGGAAAAGCACCCTCAACATCGTGGAACGCTTGATCAACAGCCTAATGAAGCCAGGCTCCAGCGGCGGGGAGAAGAGCAGGATCACAGACAGCACTAGGACAGCGTTCAGGATTATAGTCCTCAAGACGGGCAGGAACCCCGTGGAGGTTCTAGTCCGTGCAGTGGAGAACTCGGCCCCCAACGAGGACACAACTAGGATCGGGTACGGAGGAGTCGTCTACAGGCTTGCCGTTGACATCAGCCCGCAGCGCCGCATCGACATCGCCCTCAGGTTCATCGTGAAGGGCATCGTGGAGCAGACCTTTGGCACCAGGAAGGCGCTGGAGGAGGTCATCGCTGACAACCTCATAGGTGCAGCCAACAACGACGGCAACAACTTCGCTGTCCGCAGGAAGCTGGAGATGGAGCGCGTAGCCCTATCATCCAGGTAAACCCCTTATTCATAGCAGACTCCCGGCCGCGAAGCCCGCCAGCCCCACGAGCATCAGGATCAGCACCCTGTTCTTGACGCGTCGGCTGTTCTCCCGGCTCGGGTCCTTGACCAGACTGTAGCCCCCGTAAATGAGGCCGAGGTCCGTGACGACTACGAACGGTGTATACCATAGGCTCACGAGCCCAAGGAATACAGGCGCGACGCTTGTAGCAGCAGCAGCCAGGAAGAACGTGGCGGCCAACCTCGACGCGACCCTGGAGCCCCTGGACACGGCTACGGTCTTCACGCCCAAGCCCCTGTCACCCTCCATGTCTACTATGCCCTTGGCCACCTCGCGGCCCGTGTTGCTCAGGAAGGCCATCAAACCGAAGTACAGGCTGACGCCCATTCTCCCCGTCAAGACGCCGCCGTAGATGAAGGGGAGGGCTATGCACGTGCTCACCATGAGGTTTCCGGGGAAACCTGTGCGCTTGCCCCACGCCGAGTACGCGGCCATCACAACCCAGCTGAACCCTGCTATGGCGATGGCCTGGGCAGACACGAGGTACGACGCCGCCAACCCCACCATGCTGAGCAGCCCCGTGAGAGCCAGCGCCTCCGCTGGGGTCACCCTCCCGCTGGGTATGGGCCTCCCTGGCTCGTTCACTGCGTCGACGCCCCTGTCAAAGTAGTCGTTCACCGCCATGGAAGCACCGGTCAGGGTCGAGCCTGTAACGAAGGCTAGGAGTAGCACCCAGGGGTCGCCCATGATGGACGCCCCACCGGTCACGGCTGCGCCCACGATGATGGCGAGCCCCACCATGAGCGAGTTCACAGGTCTGGTAATCTCCAGTAGCGCCCCCGCCTTCCCCATGAGGGTACCTGTTAGCCTTCGATTTTATAAACCACGTGAGGCTAGTAAACGGAATAACTGCCTTACGGAGGTTGTAGCGCCCCGTAAAAGACATAACTCTTTGAACCTAATCCTACCCATACCACCAGGCGAGTATCCATGAGCCACTACGAGGAGCTTCTGGGCAAGATGGCCGACTCCGGCGACGTCCCCGGCGTCCTCCACCTGGTGAAGTGGATACAGCGCAACGAGGGCAAGAGCGACAGGCTAGCGGAGCTCCTTGTGTCTAAGGGCGACCAGATATGGAGGAGCCGCAGGGACGGCGAGGCGGCCCAGCTCTACCTCGCGGCCATGGATCTGGCCCAGACGGATGAAGCCGGCCAGTTAGCCACCCAAAGACTGAACAAGATCGGAGGGGAGCCAAAGGCCGAGGAGAAAACGGAGGCCGAGGAGCCCAGGGAGAGGCAAAGGAGGGCGCTGAGGGTGGTTCCCGACACGGCCGAGAGCCACCTGATTTACGCCCAGTTCTTCACAAGGATCAACCGCCCGGAGCAGGCTGAGTACCACTTCAGTCGGGCCCTCACCCACGAGAAGGGGAACGTGGCGGCCCGCCTCAACTACGCGCAGCTCCTAGTGGACCAGGGGAGGCTCGACGAGGCCGAGGCCCAGTACATGGAGGCGCTGAAGGCCGAACCCGGCGACTCCACCATCCACAACAACCTCGGCATCCTCCTCTACAGCCGGAGGAGGCTCGACGAGGCCGAGGAGCACTTCGTCAGGTCGCTGGCCGCCGAGGAGGACGCCACGGCCCACAACAACCTGGCCAACATCCTCGTGGACAAGGGAAGGCTTGACGAGGCCGAGGAGCACTACCGGAGGTCCCTCACCCTGGATGGCGGGGACGCAAACACATGCAACAACTACGCCCTCTTTCTCTGGAGCCGCGGCAGGGGCCCCGAGGCGGGCGAGTGCTTCGCGAGGGCCCTAGAGGCGGCTCCGAGGAGCCCGACCCTGCGCAGGAACTACGCCAGGTTCCTGGTGGACCATGGGAGGTTCAGGGAGGCCGAGGAGCAGTACAAGGGGCTCGCCTCCCTGGAGCCCGAGAGCTCCGAGGCCCACATCAGGCACGGCATCGTCCTCTACAGGATGGAGCGCCTCAGGGAGGCCGAGGCCCACTTCAGGCGCGCCATCCAGTTGGATCCCGGGAACGCGGAGGCTCACCTCCACTACGCGGTGCTCCTGACTCATCAGGGCAGCCCGGTCACAGCGGAGTCTCACTACATCAGGGCGGTGACCCTTGATCCAGAGTCGGCCACGGGCAACCTTGTGTACGCCATCTTCCTGAGCAACCAGCGTAGGCTCGACCAGAGCGAGGAGTACTACAGGAAGGCCGTGGAGCTGGCCCCAGAGGCCGCAGAGCCCCACATGTACTACGCT
>MEZG01000048.1 GCA_001775965.1 Candidatus Bathyarchaeota archaeon RBG_13_60_20
CCGGGTACGAGCTCGTCACAGAGGGCTTCGCGGAGGGCCAGGTGGGGAGCAGCGTCATGCCCCACAAGATGAACACCCGCAGCAGCGAGCGCGTGTGCGCCCTAGCGGAGCTCCTGAAGATGTACGTGGACGGCGCCTCCCGCCTCGCAGGGGACCAGTGGGAGGAGGGCGACGTCTCCTGCAGCGCCCTCCGCCGCATCATCCTGCCCGACGCCTTCTACGCAACCGACGGCCTCATCGAGACGACGCTGACGGTTCTGAACCAGATGGGCGCCTACCCCGCCGTCATATCAAGGGAAGTGGAAAGGTACCTGCCCTTCCTGGCCACCACCGAGATGCTGGTCACGGCCACCAAGCACGGGCTGGGCAGGGAGAAGGCCCACAGCGTCATCAGGAGGCACGCCGTGGCCGAGGCTCTCAAGATGAGGAGGACGGGCACCTCCGAGAACAGGCTCGTCCGGCTCCTCGCTGAGGACCCCGCCTTCAGGGACGCGGGCGTGGCCGAGGAGGAGCTGACCCGGGCCCTCGGGGACGCGTCGAGGTTCCTGGGTAACGCGTCCAGGCAGATCGACGCCGTCAAGGAGAAGGCGAGGCCCACCCTGGAGAGGTACGCCGCAGAGGCGGCGTACGAGCCCGGGGACATCCTCTAGTCCCTGGACCTGAGGTACAGGATGAGCGCCGCGGCTATCAGCAGGACCACCACGACCCCTATGACCACGTGGGGCACCGGTATGCCTTCCAGGGGCCGCTCGGCGGCCCCCGAGATGACGGGCGCCACCAGGTAGATGGCCGTGGTCAGGGCCGCCGTGGCTGACACGGCCATGATCAGGTAGCCCATCTGGCCGCCCGATACCTGGTCGATGTCCTCGGCCGCTGCGCCCCGGCTCAGCAGCTCTTCCCTCATCTCCCTGAACCTGACCGTGTGGCGGAGGGTGAGGTACGCGGCCTGCAGTATGAGGCCCACCGCGAAGACCCAGTGGGCGGTGACCTGGGGCGCTGGGGTGAGGTCGAATATGAGGCCCACCCAGTTGAAGGTGCTGAAGTCCAGCACCGAGGGGAAGAACAGCAGCATGTTGACCATGAATATCCTGCCGAAGTTGGCCTCGGCTCCCCGCCTCCACAGGTAGGCGACGCCCGCCACGGCCAGGACTATGACCGCGACGTCCATGTAGGCTATGTATTCTCCCAGCAGGGCGCCGACGAAGCTGTCCCCGACGATGTCCACCAGCCTGGCGTAGAGGGTGGTCTGGACCATGGTGACGGCCGCCATGTAGCAGGCCGTAACGGTGACCCCCAGCTCCAGCCACCTGATGGCGTTCTCCTTCATCCCGACACCTTCTGCCTCTGGAGCGCCTGGGCGAAGCTCTCCCCCACGGGGTCCCAGTTGACCACAGTGCAGCCCCTGGACCTGAGCAGGTCGTATGCGGGCTTGTTGTGGTACGTGAGGAACCCTGCGGCCATCTTCTCCTCCTCGGTCTGGGCCGCGACGCTGTACCCCATCACGTTGAACAGTATGATGTTGGGCCTGCCGTAGGCCCTGCCCATGTACCTGTGGAGCTCCCTGACGCCGTCCATGATGCCCTTCACCTTGGCGGCCTCGATCATGGTGATGACCACGAAGAGGGGCTGGGTGCCCACAATGTACCGGCGGCAGCTGTGGATGGCCTCCTTGAGGCTCTCCGAGCTGTACCTCACCTCCACGTGGAGGAGCTCCCTGGTGATCTTGTACTGCTGGCGCTTGCCCGTGTCAGGGAAGATGACCCTGCTCTGCACCCTCTGCCGCTCGTGTGCCGCCTCGGGCTCGGGGCCTACACCGCCCAGCTCCTCCATCTGGTATATGCCCTCCAGGGCGCCGATCTCGGGGGCCTTCTCCTTGCTCCTGAAGGCGCCCTCCCACTGGAAGGCGTCGTGGTCGTAGACGCAGAGGCCCACCCTGCAGTCGCGTTCAAGGTAGAAGTTGGTGAAGCCAAGGGTGGCCCTGATGGCGTACTCCATGGTGTTGCTGACTGTGGTGCCCAGGCCCATGTGGGCGGCGCTGTCCAGGAATATCCAGACAACCTTCTTGCCCTCCCTCTCGTACTCGTTCACCAGGAACCCGCCCGGCTTGTAGCTGAGGCGCTTGGCGCTGGCCTTCCAGTTGATGTTCCTGTAGTGGTCGCCTCGCTGGTACTCCCTGATCTCCCGAAAGTCCGTGGTGGGTATCCCGAACCTGAACCTGGCGTCCAGGGGCATGGGTATCTTGGTGACGCTCTTGTGGTTCTTGATCTTCCTGACGAAGAGGGGCTGGGGCTGCACCACTATGGCCCTCTTGGCCACGGTGGTGCCTAGCTGGTTGGCGTTCATGACTAGGGGGTGGCGGACCTCGTAGCTGATCTCGCCTATGTCGTAGTAGCCGCGCTTGGGGCATAGGGATATGTAGCCGAACTCCACGGTCCTGGGCTTCAATCCCTTCCAGAAGGCCTTGAAGTTGGTGCCCTCCTCCAGGGCGAAGCTCTTGGGTAGCACGTCGGCGACGGTGACCACGCCTGGGCCCCCGCCCACGGTGACAGTCACCCTGTCGCTTATCTTGTCGTCCACGTTGACCTTGATGTCCTTCCCGACGCGCTCCACTGCCGTCACGGTGGGCTGCCCCACCAGGACCCCCAGGGCGAGGAAGATGACGGGAGCCAGGCCAAGGGTGATGAGTATTATGTTCCCCAGGAACATGCCCATCACTAGGAACGTTACTGCTGTGACCACCAGCTCTATGGTGTCCTGGGATAGTAGCCGGGCCGTCACCTTTTCCCTACGAACTCCTTTGGAACCTCTGTCTGCTCCAGTATCTCGTTTAGGACCGCCTCAACGCTGAAGCTGCCCTCTAGCACGTACTCCATCTTCATAATGATTCTGTGGCCGAGGGCGTCGTGTACGAACATCTTGACGTCGTCGGGGGTCACGAAGCTGCGGCCCGTGATGGCCGCGTGGGCGCGGGCCACCTTGAGGATGGCGAGGCCACCCCTGGGGCTGGCCCCCACTTCCACCACGGGGTGCCTCCTGGTCTCCCTGATGATCTGGCTGATGTAGTCGATGATCTTGTCGTCCACGTAGATCTGTTCCTCTATGAACTTCTGGAGGGCCTTGAAGGTGGCCTCGTTGGTCACCGGCTGTATGAAGCCTGTTGGGTCGTCCTGCTTCCAGAAGATGCGGCGCTTCATGATGAGGCTCTCCTGGGCCAGGGTTTCCACGTAGCCCATGCTCATCTTGATGAGGAACCTGTCCATCTGGGCCTCGGGGAGCGGGTAGGTGCCCTCCATCTCTATGGGGTTCTGGGTTGCTATGACGAAGAAGGGCTCGGCCAGCTTGTGGGTCTCGCCCTCTATGGTGACCTGCCGTTCCTCCATGGCCTCCAGTAGGCCGGCCTGGGTCTTGGGGGGTGCCCTGTTTATCTCGTCTGCCAGCAGGACGTTGGTGAATATGGGTCCCCTCTCCAGGACGAACTGGCTCTGCTGCTGCTTCCACACTCTGGTGCCCAGTATGTCTGCGGGCATCAGGTCGGGGGTGAACTGCACCCTGCTCCACCCGCACCCGGTTATCCTCGAGAACAGCTTAGCGAGCAGCGTCTTCCCCAGCCCGGGGTAGTCCTCGAATAGTACGTGGCCGTTGGCTAGGCTGGCGGCCAGGAGCTTCCTGAGCACCATCCTCTTGCCGACGTAAACCTTTCCCAGTCCCTCAAGCACGGCGTTGCTCACCGCCTTCACCTGGTCGACGTGCATCATTGTCAAGTCTTCATCTCCTATCCTATGACTTTCATGCCTGCCTCCTCGGGCGCCGCCGGCTCCCTTGTGAGGCCGCCCAGCCCAAGCTGGTTTATCCTGTCCACTGTGCGCTTCAGGAGCTCCATCCTCCGCTCCTGGTTCTGCTTCTCCACCCTCTCCGCGCTCCCCCTGCGCGCGAAGCTGGGCGGCCTGTCGTCCTCGTAGTTGATGAGCTCCCTGAGGGTGCTGGCAGTCTCCGGCTCGGTGGCCCTGTTCTCCTCCAGGAAGCGGAATAGCTTCACGAGTATCCTGTCCTTGTGGCCCTCCTTCACGAACTCGTCTATTATGCCTGTGAAGTCCTCCAGGGCCTTGCCCTTGGTCGGGCTCAGGTCCTGGACGTGCTTGGCCCAGGCGCCCGCCTCGAAGGGCACCATCATGGACTCCTGCATGCCGCGGCGCACCACCGTGAATATGAGGGCCCCCACGATGACTATGCCCGTCCACTCGACGTAGGGGGAGAGCTGGCTTATGATGGGGTTCACCTGGATGAGTCTGCCGCTCACGAAGTTGAAGTAAAGGGTGCCTATGAGGCTCATGGCCATGACGAAGGGGTAGCTGGAGGCGATGCTCCCCACCTGGGCCATGTACGGGTTCTTGGAGTCCCGGAAGATGCCTACGAGGGTGACGGCGGCTGCGGCCCCGAAGCCCCAGGTGAACATCTCCTTTATGAGGATCGCGGTGTCAGACTCGGGCACGCCGGGGGCGACCATGTAGAGGTTCACCAGCTGGACGCATATCTGGCCGATTATGAATATGGTGGCCGCGCCCGAGACCACTCTTATGTAGTGCTGCTCCCTGATGGCCGCCACGGCCGCCAGCAGGTTGTAGGCGAAGAACACCGTGAAGGCGACCATGACCAGGAGCCCCGCTGTCTGGGTGGCCAGGTTGATGGGTTGCAGCATCATGAAGAGGGCGATTATGATGGTGAAGCCGCCGGCAATCATGCCGCTCACCAGCACCCTGTTGAGGCGGCCCTCGAAGACTATGCTGAGGACTGCCGCGGCGTAGAACAGGGTTATCCCCCCCAGTATGGGAAGAAGCACCAGGCCGATGCCCTCGTTTACGAGGGCCTCAGGCATGTATGGGAGGAAGCTGCCGAAGTCGCCGACGGTGAAGGGGGTCATGAGGCTGATGCCGCCCAGGACGCCCGCGACGAATAGGTAGAGGGCCGTTGACCTTATGAGCCTGCTACGGTTCTCTGCGTCCATTCTTCATCAACTCTATGATTAGTTCTACTGTCGCGTTGGTGCGTTTAAAGTCCTCCGCGGTGACGGGGATGTTGCTGTACATGGCTATCTCGTAGCTGGTGACCAGGTCCTCTAGGGCGAGGTGCGCGTTTTCCGGGAGCCTTTCTATTAGGGTCTTCTCGAACTCCCTGGGGGTCATGGTCTCGTCTATGTCGGGGTAGATGCGCTGCATGCTGACGTAGAATCTGTTGAACAGCTTGACGACGCCCTCCTCGTAGCTCTCGTACTCAAGGGGCGCGCCGTCCTCGTAGCCTATTTTGTCGCTGCCCGGGGGGAGGCTGACCCTGGGCTCCAGGAACTCCTCCTCCTTCATCCGCCTGTTGCGGCGCGCAGCGTAGATGCCGACCCCGGCCAGCCCGCTGAGGGCGACTATGATGTTCTGGGGGAAGCCAAGCAGCATGCTAAGGATGTCGGTGGGGTTGGGGGGCGGCACCAGGACGCTGATGCCGAACGTGGTGGAGCTACCCACGTAGTACCTGGTGCCCCCCATGGTGAGAGTCATATTCTCCTCGCCGTTCTCCGGGAACGCGGCCTCGTACTGGACCCTGCCCTGGGCGTCGCTCCTGAGGGTGAGGACCTGGTCGAGGAAGCTAACGGTCAAGCTGGCGTTGGCGACGGGCTCGCCGCTCGCCACCTCAGTGACGGTGCCCCTGAACATGATGCTCTTCCCCGAGTACACCTGCCTGGGGCCCGTGACCTTCACGGAGGTCTCGGACATCACTGTTATCGGGGGGTCGCTGTAACTCTCCCCATACTCCAGGGTCTTCAGGGTGTGGGCCACCAAGTCGTAGTCGCCCACCTCCATATCCTTAGTAGCGTCGCAGGTCACGTTGAACAGCCCGTTCTCCACGAAGCCCACGCCCACCACCACACCGGTCTCGTTGGAGTACTTGTCCGCCACCATTATGATCTCCACCTGGGGCCCCGCGACGGCATCACCGTCCACGGTCATGACGGTCCCCCAGACGCTGAACTGCTTGCCCTTGAAGGCCACGGGGTCGTTCCCAGTAATGTTGGTCA
>MEZG01000049.1 GCA_001775965.1 Candidatus Bathyarchaeota archaeon RBG_13_60_20
CCGTTCGCAACGAAGTGAGGCTCAAAGAAGTTCATAATGCCGTCGGCCCATGCGTCACCACGGTAGATGCAGACCACGTACTTGACGCCCATGCTCTGGATCATCCTGCTGATGGCGGGAGCCTGGATGGTGTCGTCAGGGCACATCCTGTAGAGGTTGTCGTCCGCGATGGCCAGCAGCGGGCTCGTGGAGCTGGAGCTCCACATGAGCATGTCGTTGTCGTTGCAGTAGCTGAGCGCCGCAGACGCCATGCTTGACCAGCCGCCACCTATGAAGACGTTGATGTCCATGGACTTGAATCCCTGGACTTTCTCAAGGTGGACCGCGGCCTGACCCGTAGCGTCGTCGATGAGGTACTGGAACTCTACGTCGTAGCCGAGCTTGGCTGCGTAAGCGTTGTAGTCTTTCGCCATCAATTCCTGTACAAGTGCCGGAGCTGTTTCCAGACCCACAGTCGTTGAGCTGATGTAGCCTATCTTGACGGTCTTTCCCGACAGGGGCTCCACCTCAACGATCTCTGTTTCGATTTCAGTTACCGTTTTTGGAGGCGCCGCGAAGTAGCCTACACCGCCGCCGACTAAGAGTCCTACGACAAGTAGCACAATAGCTAGATTGTTACCTTTCATTTCCAAGTCTTGCTTCACCTATTGGTTTGTCGCAGAGAGTAATTTCACTCCTTAAACTATATAAGATTTTTACATGCTCAAATTTACAATAGTTGAATATTCGGATCGTTATAACGTTAAAACCAGCTAATCAAGTTTTTTTAGCCACAGAACCCGTATTTTCGCCCCTTTAACCGAACGCGTCACCGATCGATGAAAAGTATTATTAATCCATATCGTGACAACGCATGTGGGTTTAAACATGATAATCCCCGCAATATGGTTGAACGCGTTAATCTTCGCATCGGAGTTAACGCTTCTAAGCATCGGCTTCACTCTGACATACCTGACGGCGAAGATACCCAACTTCGCACACGGCACCTACGCAGGCGTCGGCATCTACGTGAGCTTCACCTTCTCCAAGATCTTCGGAATGAGCCCCTACATAGGATACCCGGTGGCGTTCATCATCGGTGGAATCATCAGCGTCATCATCTACGTGTTGGTAATCAACGTCTTGACGAGGATGGGTGGAGGAGCCATCGTCCTGACGATATCTACGCTCGCCATACAGATCTTCCTCGGCGCACTGATTCAGATATACGCATACTGGCTTCTAATGCGGTACGGCACATACACCCAGATCTTCATGCTGAAGGACTATGACTTCAAGATCGGAGACTTCCCGGGAATCTTCATCGTCTCCATGGGAATCACTATAGTGAGTGTCGTGCTCCTACACTACATGCTCACCAGGACAAAGATCGGCGTAGCTATGAGAGCGACGGCAGAGGACCCCGAGTTGGCATCAGTGTTGGGGATCAACATCAACCAGATACAGATCTTCAGTTGGTTCCTGACCGGTGGCCTCGCCTGCGTAGCAGGCGCCATGATACCCCTCTGGTTCATGGCCACCACAACATCCGGCGCCGCGATCATCACTAGCATCATGGCCGGTAGTCTGTTGGGTGGCTTTGATAGCGTGTACGGGGCAGTCATCGGAGGGTTCCTCGTGGGTTTATCCGAGGTAATGCTCACCACCTGGGGCCAGCAGATAATCGGCGTCTGGGTAGGCGAGTACAGGCCCCTGGTCCCCATGATCTTCCTCGTAGCCGTTCTCCTGATCGAGCCTGACGGACTACAAGGAGCCTACAACAAGTTCATGGCGTCTAAGAGGGGCGGGAAGATGCTTCAATCCATAGGGTTGAGGAAGAAGGAGGATTAATGATGCTGCAAGACATAGCTTTCGGACTGTTGACGAGCAACGTGTCAGCTATCACCGGGTCATCCAGGCTCATCGTCGACATCGCCATGTACTTCGGCCTGTTCGTCATAGTCGCCATGGCCCTGAACTTCCAGTATGGCAACGCGGGCATCCCAAACATGGGGTGCGCCGTGCAGGTCATCATGGGCGGCTTCACCGTTAGCGCTCTCACCACTAGACTGATCTTCATATTGGTGGAGGGCGCAGGCGTGGGGCTGCGGACGTGGGCCACTGACTTTGATTGGGTCTATAACAACTTCTTCAACGTGGACTTAACGAACAAATACCTAGCAACGAAGCCCATTCTCGGAATAAGCATGCTGCTATTCAGCCTAGCCGTTAGCATGGTCCTAGGCGCAATCATGGGGTGGCTCATCGCCCTGCCAGCCATCAGGCTCAGGGCGACTTACCTGATGATCGTGCTTATCACCATGGCTGACGCGGCCCAGATCTTCGGCAGGAACGTCGTTGCCATCAGCGGAGGGACCCTGGGAATGTTCATACCGGACATATTGAGGTGGTATCCGGGTGATCGCACTGTGGTGACCGCCGTCATCACTCTGTTCATCGGGCTGGTAAGCTTCTTCATATTCAGGACGATGCTGAACAGCCCCTATGGTAGGCTTATGAGGGCTCTCCGAGAGAACGAGGTCACCGTGAGCAGCGTGGGCAAGAACGTCATCGGCATCAGGAGGAACATCCTCATGTTCGCCAGCGGCATCACGGCCATCTCGGGCACCCTACTGGCCTTCTACTTCAGCTACGTGGTGGAGGCCCAATACCAGCGTGCCTTCTGGACGTACTGGCCCTGGCTGATGCTGATACTGGGAGGTCCAGGAAACAACGCCGGGACCTTCCTGGGCTGCGCCCTGGTCACCGCTATGCGCCGAATCATAATTGTGCAGAAGTGGCTCATCGAGTCCCTCTTCTTCTTCCCCGTAGCATACTTCGAGAGCGTACTCCTGGGGGTACTGCTCATCGTGGTCATCATGTTCCGCCCCAACGGACTGATACCCGAGAAGCTGCTCTACATCCCCGGAATCAACTACACACAGATGGTCAAGGAGGAGGTCAAGGTGGACTGGAGAGGCGCCCCCAAGGCACGCGGGTCCAGCAGCGGAGTATCAGGGTTATTCCGTACGCTCGGCAGTAAGAAGGAGGAGACCAAGTGATGGAATGGGACACTATCCTGTTCTGGGTCATGATCGCCCTATGGGTGATCATGCCCGTCTTCATCGTCTGGGAGGAGCTCCGCGAGAGAAGAGCCCTAGCTGAATCCGAGAAGGTCACCGAGACCCTAGAAGTCGAGGCAAAAAGCGAGTAAAATACCCCTTTCCCCTATTTTTATATAAAAAGAGTTCTTAAAACAGTATGTGAGCTTGACCCTTACTCCGTTGTAAGGGTGTAGTGGACGCCGACCTTTGCTAGGGCGGTGTCGATCTTCTCGATGAGGTCCTGGACCTTCTTCAGGGTAGGCTTGTCGGACCACTCGAAGACGAAGTCGTAGTCGCCCAGTGTCATGCTGGCGTCGCTTATTATCTTCTGGGGCTCGTAGCAGTCGGTGTACATCTGGGACAGGTTCTTCAGGTAGTTGTTCCAGTCCCTCCTGTCGCTCTGCAACCTTGTAGGGTAGGGCACGCACTTGTGGCTGAACTTCACCTCGGTAGCCTTGGACATCTCCACGGCTACGCCCTCCAAAGCCTTGATGGCCTTCATGAGCGGCGGCCCAAATATGCGTATGTAAGTCTTGGTCATGGTGATCGACAATGAAAGGTGATTGATGCGATAAAAAGCCTTTCCACCAGCCGTCGGGCAGAAGCACAGACGCGGACATGAATCAACTGGATTCTGGGTTCTCTGAGGACAGCCGCCTCATGAGGAGCCTGTACTTCCTGTACTTGTCGTCCAAGCTGAACTTGGCCGGGTGAGGCGACACCGCCTCCCCGCCGCATCTGGGGCATGTATCCTGCAAGGTGTAGCCGCGGCACATTTTACAGCGGCGTAAAAGCCAGACCAATGCCAGTCTACTCTCGGGTGAAGCTTATCGTGCCCTCAAGGTCGGCCCAGGCTTGCTGCGTGTACTTTACCACCTGTTCCAGGGCTTGCTCCGCCTTCTTGTAGTCCTCGGCTGTGAGCTCCAAACGGTACTTGGGCGCCCCCAGAGTGTATATTTTCACCGTGGCCTCGTGCTCCTGGGCGACCTCCTCGGCCTTCATGAACGAGTCCTTGATGTCCGCGATCCCGTTGCTCGACATGACGGTGGCCTCAAAGACGCCCTGAACCGTCACGCCCTTGATTACGATTTTTTCTTGAGCGATCTTCGCTATGGTCTCCGCATCGGCGACCTCGACCCCCACCTCTCTAAGAGCATCGACTCCCTTCTTTGAAGCCGCCTCCAAGCCCTCGTAGAGGCCACCATACACTTCCACCAGCTTTACGCCTGCTGAACCGTATAGGCTGTCAAGGCTTACCCCTAGTTCTTGGGCGGCCTGAGCCAGCAGGGTTTCAGCCTTCCGGGCCTTCTTCCAGCTCTCAAGCTTCTTCCTCTTCTCGTCCCGGCTGACTCTTCTGAGGCTGAGGTCCACCTGACCCTTACTCAGATCAGTTCTCAGCACCTGAAGGACTACCTTCTGACCTGGCCTCACATGGTTCCTTATGTTGCGAACCCAGCGGCTGCTTATCTCAGAGATGTGTAGCAGCCCCTCCTTTTCCCTGTACTCGTCGAGGCTCACGTAGGCTCCGTAGCTCTCCACTCTCTGGACGGTCGCTACTAAGAGTTCTCCGACCTCGGGCCACTCGGGTAGTCCCAGGCTCATGGCTTTCACCCTAAAACAGCGATTATGGAACCGTTAATCTTGGCTTTCCCGCCCGTGGGTTCAGAGAGCGTCTCTCCGCAGGTCTGGCACTGGATCTTCGTTGTGCTGTGGCTGAACACTATCTGCTCGCTCTCGCAGCTCAGGCATCGGACCCTGAGGAAGCGGCTGGTCGGCCTGGGTATCAGGTGCTCCCACTCGGCCATCCTAGGCAACCTCCGCCTTCTTGAGCCGGATCCCCTTCCTCTGGAGGCTGTGGCTGCACTCCTTACACTTCAGCATAAGAGACGTCTTCTTGGTGACCTTGGCCTGGTTGTGCTGCTCGGGGAACTTTTGGCCGCCGTACCCCTTCTTGCGTTCGGCCTGCCTCCGCTCGCCCCACCTGGCTCCGTGGCGCTTCCCGGCCTTGTAGATGGAGACGCTGAACTCAGTGTGGGTCTTGCACTTCGGGCAGAAGGTCCGAAGCGTCTTAGGGATTTTCATGGCTCTATCTCCACCAGCTTAGCTATACCTCTCCTTATTAGGTTTACCGCATTCTGTCTGGGGATGCTCGCGACGTCCTCTGGTTTGAATGGGCCATACGCCTTCATGTCGACACCCATGATAGCGGGCAGTTGCTGAAGGAACCGGACCACTACAAGGTCGGGCTCCGAGGGTTTTGCAGGTGTCGCTGGGGCCTCGGGGCGCTGCTTTGGAGCCATGGGCGCCTTGGCGGGTGTCTCGACTGCCGCCGTGGGAAGCTCCGAGCCGTCCCTGTAACTGGTTAGGAGGTTCCTGAGGTTCGCGTGGAGCCTCTGCTCCTCCGGGGTGAGCGCCTGAGCGTCAATGGGCCTGGACTCCAGCTCGCTGCGCACGATCTTCTTGAGCCTGGCCTCGATGAGCTCACTGAGCATATGGTTTACGTGTTGTCTCTCGATTTGGGTTATCTTCCCCGTGAGCGTCTCGGCGCCGCCTAATGCCCTGTTCAGATCCTGGGCGTACTGCTTCATCTCGCGTATGAACTCGTCGCCGATGCTCTGCAGCTCGTCCTTCTCCTGCTCCTGGAGCCACGCCCTGTGCAGCCTCTGGTACCGTTCACTCATCACGCCAGCCTCGCTCCCTTCTTGCACAAATAGAACAAAGCCGCCTCCAAGGGCAGCTCGGCGTTCTCTTCACTGTATGGGCCGAACCATACGTCGCCGATCCTCATCCTCGGCGCCTCCCTGAACTCGACCTTCACGGATGGCCCCCTTATCGTCACGGCGCTACTTAGAGGGTCGTAGTCAGGCAGCTCGCCGTAGGGCACGGTCTGGACCTGCCAACCCGTCTTGCCGTGCAGGGTGTTGGGGAGGCGTATGAGGCGGTGAATGTCGGTGGTTACGACTGTATCTATCTCCGCTGCCTGTAGCTTGGCCGCGTCGTCGACGATGAGCTGCAGGCTCTTGGGGTCGATGGTGGGGGTGACGTTGCTGGGGTGCCTCTCCATGAGGAGCCGCAGAATCTTGGGCCTTTCACCCATTATGGCCTGGACTGCCTTCGGGCTCACCTTGATCTCCTTGAGCCTCTCCTCTGTGACCACTGAGAGGTAGTCGTACAGGGCCCTTGTGGTTCTCCCCCTCCACCCCCCCTCGGCGAGGGCGGGCTTGGCCCCCTTGTTCCTCTGGCTGAACCCCTGATACTCTGCCTCCAGGCCAGTGGCCATAATGTAGTCAACTATCTCGCGGCGGGCGTGCTGGTCCAGGGTCTTAACCGTGTCGCTGTGGACGTGGACGTGGAATCCGCGGTTGCCGCTGAAGTTTGTTGTGAGCTCCTCCTGGTGGACGCCAAAGTCCTGTATAAGAATATCCAAGAGCTTCTGGGTCTCGTGTTTGGCGGCCTGAAGGCACCTTTCGCAGAGCCAAGTCTCGGTCTGGAACTGTGCCTTGCCGCACTCGCACAGTTCTGGCGGGTGGCCCGTGCCCTGCTTTCCGCAATTCCTGCACACCCACTTGTCGTGCTCCCGCTGGCACGGAAGGTCGAAGTGGTCGGCGTCCAGGTCGAAGACCAGGTCGGCCCCCCTCCAGCCTTTCCGGGCCATCTCGGCCGTGGGGTCCTCGTAGTAGCTGCTGCTGTAGTAGCTGTGGGCGGGGGCGTTCTGCCTTAGGTAGCGCTGGAGCTCCGCCTGCGTGGGGAGCTTGATGTGCCTGTACATGTTCCTGCCGTGGAAGGTGAGGAACCCGAACTCCCGGCTCTCGATCTCAACGGGGGCAGGGATGGTGTGGCTGTTCTGGGCGTACCACCTCTGAAACTGCTCCGCAACGAACTGGGGGCTGCCCCACTCTTCCATGGATATGGATGACGCTAAGGGATTAAAAAAAGGTCACTTCGCGGGGTACGTGCAGTGGGGGCAAACGCCGCACGCAGGCTTGTTAAACCTGACCACGTTGTTGTAGTACCTGCAGAAGTGGAGGCCTACTTCCTTCAGCCTGTGTCTGCGCTCTTCCGAGGCCAGCTGCATGTCTTCAGATGATTCACTCGGTTGTATTTGAGGGTTCAGCCTCCTCCTGTTTACTCTGAAGCCTACGGGCTTTCTTCCTGTAGTAGCTGAGGGGGTGAGTCACGGTCTTGCAGACGGCGTCCTGGTTCCTGCATATGCCGTGGGTTCTAAGAGTGTTACATGTGGGCGGGGTGTACCTGGTTCTGGCTCCCTTCAGCCCTGCTATGTGCTCTATCTGGTATCGGGTCAGGGCCTCGTCGAAGTCCGTCACGCTGACGTACAGCTGGACCATGTCGTCTATCGGCATCCCCACGTTTACCAGGAAGCTGGTTAGACCGAAGCGCTCCATGTGGCTGGCTCTCCTCCCTGATAGAAGGCCTTCGAGGCAGTACCTCATGCACGGCGGGAACGCCTCGTTCACTACCTCGTCTGGCAGGCTGCTGCCTCCGAGTTTGGACCTGTTCTCCTCAAAAACCTTTCTGATGTGGTCGAGGTGCTTCTGGAGGGGTCCGGGTAATGCGAAGTTGCTCGGCGTGGAGACCCTCTCCTTGATCCAGTTTTCGACCTCGACCTGGATGAGCCTAGCGGCCTCGACCCCCGTGAGGCTGACTTGCCCGTCCCGGAGCTTCCGGTTCACCAGCTTCCACTTGGGCTCGTGGAAACCTGTAGATGCGCGCAGGTAGTCGGGGTAGGCCAATCTGAGGCTGTATATTACTCCGTCTATGCTCTCGGGCTCCCGCTTGAGGTCCCAGCGGAACTCGTCGCTGGCTATCTGGATTATCTTATCCTCGTACTCGCCCTGCAACAGCTCGTAGGCCCGCACAGCCTCCGCCAGGGCGAACCTTCTGCTCAAGAAGTGCTCTCCGATGAGGGTGACGAACATGACGGCCACAGGGTAGCTGAGGAGCTCTGTGAGGGGATCGGCTAGCCTGGCTGAGACCACTCCTTGTACTATGGCCTCTGTGACGCGCTCGGCCGCCCTGTCAAGCACCTTCCTGTAGTTGGGGTCGGCAAGGTCTTCCAGCTTGAGGTTAAGACCCTCCACAAGTTCCACTCCTCGGCTCATGAACGGGTACTTGGCGGCCTCTCTCTCAGAGAGCATCAAGGGAATGGGGGCGCGGCTCATATTATCGTTTATGGCGGGGCTGCCCCGCGTCGGTTTTATATTCCGGGGTTCCCAAGCCTCACCCATGCCTAAGAAGTATGAGTGCCAAGTGTGCGGCTACATATACGACCCTAAGCTGGGTGACCCGGAGAACGGCTATCCCGTGGGGACGGCCTTCGAGGACCTACCCGATGGCTGGGAGTGCCCCGTCTGCGGCGCGCCTAAGACCGAGTTCAAGCCCCTGGATCAGGGGCTGTACGAGTAGCTTATCCACCAGAAGCATCTTCCGTGGAACACGTTTTTCTCGGTTATCCCCCTGCTGTGCCCCCTAAACAGCTCCACGAGTTCATGTGCCGTGGGGTAGTTCTTCACTATGAGGTGCTGGCTTCCGTCGTTTAGCGTCCTCAGCTTGTAGGTGTTGGGGTCCCCGGGCTTGGTGACCAGCTTCCCCCCAACGCCCTCGATGAAGGTGTTATCCGCTACGAAGATGTGGGCCCCAGGCTCAAGCACCCTGTGCAGCTCCTCTATCCACGGGCCCATCGTCTCCCGCGGAATGTGGCTGAGCCAGAATGACGCTAGGGCGCCTGTGAAGGATCGGTCCGGGAACCCTAGGGCGTAGGCGTCCATGAGGCGAAAGGCGGTGGGGCAGTCGTACTTCTTGCTCCTGGCTATGTCCAGCACCGTTTCATTGATGTCTACGCCTGTTATTCTCTCCGCGGTTGTGCTCACGCGCTGGGTCCAGTAGCCGGTCCCGCACCCCACGTCGAGGACGCTGCGGCCTCTGAGGGCCTTCTTCATCTCTTCCCCCATCCGGTCCTGCTCCTCTTGCCGGTCGGGGTCCCTCCACTCGTATATCTGCTCGTACTCCTTCGCCCTGTCGCTGTAGTACTTGACCATCTCCACGGACATTGTGTTTACCATTTATGTGTCCATCTTAAAATGGTTGATACCCTCACGCTCACTCTCCTAACTGGTGCCCAGAGGATACAAATCCGACATCGGAGGCATGTAAAAAGAGATGTCAATAGACTTGCGGGATCAGCCTGTATTGGACCTTCCCCATATAGTCC
Source organism: Candidatus Bathyarchaeota archaeon RBG_13_60_20 (assembly GCA_001775965.1). Lineage (GTDB taxonomy): Archaea > Thermoproteota > Bathyarchaeia > TCS64 > TCS64 > RBG-16-57-9. The sequence continues at coordinate 9,313 of MEZG01000049.1, forward strand.
TTGTACTTCTGTCTGTACTGGCTTATGAGCGCCTCCTCCTCCCGGGGGACGTAGACAGCCACCGCGGCGAGGCTAACGACGAGGAGGAGCCTCGTCTCATACAAGGGCAGCGCTACTGCCAAGCCGATGGCAAGCATCAGGAACGCCGAGTATAGCGGGTGCCTGACCACGGAGTAGGGGCCCTCGGTGAGGAGCCTGCCTTCAAACCTTGTGTTCCAGTAATAATACCAGTAAAGGCAGGCAGCAACACCGGCCACGGCCAGCAATCCGCCAACGACTTGAGCGAGAAGATTCTCGGCCATCTAAACCACGGTGTCCTCGTGTTTCTTCAACTGTCTCGCCTTCCTTGCGGATTAGCGGTTCACGGGTGAGTAATATCCGCCTGTCTATAAGGTGTTGCTGGAAAGTAGAAAACTCGCCTACAGGGAGGCGAGGAACTCGTTCATCTTCTCGTTGATGTTGACGCCTTCCAGGGTAACCACCGCCTTGGTCTGACCCATGGAGGTCCACTGGGTGGTCTCGTACTCGACCTTCTTGTTGAGGACCAGCTCAGCCAGTTTGTTTCTAGCCTTCTGGCCCGCGGGGGTAGACTTGTCAGGCGCCTCAACGCCGTCTAGGATGATGATGGCATCCGTCCTGAGACGGAAGCTTTTCCCGTCCATTATCTCGACGGGCGTGGCTTTCTTCATCGACATGTTCGTCCTCGATTCGCGGCTTTTTACCCTTTTAAACATTTCTAGTGAGGGTCCCTACAGTAATTATGGTGGGGGCCTGCTTTCTCCAGGTCGCTGAGGATCATGTGGATTGAAGTAAAACTGGATGGTTTCATAATAAGTGAATTATATTATGGGTTGATATGGATGTTTGATGGGCAGCCGCTGGGCGGACTACGGAGAGATCGTGGAGGCGTCCCTGGAGATATTCCAGCAGTACGACACCGCCATAACTCTCCGGCAGCTCTACTACCGGTTGGTCAGCAGGCTCCTCATCACTAACACGGTGAACAGCTACAAGCGCCTGAGCCGCATCATGGTGAAGGCGAGGGAGGGCGGGGACGTGCCCGTGAATTGCTTGGAGGACAGGAGCCGCAGGGTCCTCGGGAGAGGCGACGTGGGCTTCGGCTCGGCCGAGGAGTACCTTAAGACGCGTCTGGAGACCCTCCAGGACAGCTGGAGAGGCTTCACCTTGCCCATGTGGGACGACCAGCCCAGTAACCTGTTGATAAGCTTGGAGAAGGACGCCCTGAGCAGGCTCGTCAGCCGCATCGCCAACAAGTACAGTGTCCGAACCTTTCCCACCCGCGGCTACCCGAGCTTCAGCTACGTCCAGGAGATGTCCAGGTACATCACGGCCAAACAGGGCGGGAAAAAGACGGTGGTCCTGTACTTCGGGGACTTCGATCCCAGCGGGGTGGACATCGAAAGGGACCTCACAGAGAGGCTGGAGAAGTACGGCGCCACGGACTTCGAGGTCCGCAGGGTGGCACTGACACTGGATCAGATAAAGCAGAACAGCCTCCCGCCCATGCCTGTGAAGAGGAGCGATGCCAGGGCCGACGGTTTCCTCGCCGAGCACGGTGATCGCGCCGTGGAGCTGGACGCCATGGACCCTAACATCTTCCAGTCGACGGTCGAGCAGTCGATCCGGGGCGAGATCGATGCGGCCAAGTGGAACGCCAAGATCAGGAAGATCAACGAGCTCAAAGACTGGATAAAGGTTAAACTGGAGGACATCGAGAGGGTCATAGACACGGGCGTAGCGTCAGGTTAGAACCCCAAGCCACCCACGCAGGGCCTCGATGTTCTCTTCGTCGCCCTCGTCGAAGGGCGTGACGAGAGCCGTGATGGCTTTTGATAGTCCAGTCAAGGTGGATCACGTGATAGTGAGCCACGGCGTTATTTGGGTTGCCGTGAGCCAAGGTTTATCACGGGTACGGGTCATTTATGTTGATCGAACGTTGAGGCCACAAGTCGTGGGCCTGGGCGAGCCCATGGTGGAGTTCTGCGCCAATGAGACCGGTAGGCTGGGGCGGGTCGAGGCATTCAAGCGTGGCTGGGGGGGAGACACGAGCAACTTCGCTGTGGCCGCTGCCCGGACGGGCTCCAGGGCGGCTCACATGTGTAGGCTGGGGGGCGACGAGTTCGGGCGCAGCTTCACGGAGCTGTGGGCTAGGGAGGGGATGGACACGAGCCGCGTCGTCGTGGATCCTGAGGGCTGGACCGCCATATACATCATTAGCCTGGTCGAGGGCGGGGGTCACGACTTCACCTACTATAGGGCGGGGTCTGCGGCCAGCAGGTACAACGTGGGGGATCTGGACGAGGAGTACGTTGCCTCTGCGGAGGGTCTTCCACACGAGCGGCATCAGCCTGGCGGTTAGCCAGAGCCTCAGGGAGGCAGCCCTCCGCGCCATGAGCCTCAGCAGGGAAGCGGACCGCACCGTGACCTTCGACGTCAACATGAGGGCCAAGCTCTGGCCCATCCACACTGCCAGGGCGTCTCTGGAGTACGCGTTTCGAAGAGCCGACGTCGTGTTCTGCAGCAGGGAGGACGCCCAGTCCCTCTACGGTGTGAGCGATCCCGCCAGGGCGGCGGACCACATCAGGGGGATGGGCCCCGAGACGGTGGTGGTCAAGCTGGGAGGCGAGGGCTGCTATGTGTCCTCCGGAGGCGACTCGTTCACGTGCCCAGGCTACAGGGTGAAGCCCGTGGACACTACGGGGGCGGGGGACGCCTTCGACGGGGCCTGGGTCTCAGCCACGTTGGAGGGTTGGGACCTGTGGGAGAGGGCCAGATTCGCCAACGCCGTGGGCACCTTGACCGCGACGGGTCTGGGGGCCGTCGCGCCGATCCCGGGGCGAGAGCAGGCGCTGGGGTTAATGGAGGAGCAGGGCGATGGTAGATGAAGAGGTTCTGAAGGGCAGAATAGCGCGGATAATAGCGGCGACCAGGTTCCCGTTCGTGGACCAGGAGGACTGGGATGAGAGCAGGAGGACACTCGTGAACGACTACAGGACCCGGTGCTGGGCGTTCAACGCACCCGGGGGCGACCTGTATCCCAGCGTCGTCGTGCTGAACGGCGACGGATCGGTGAGGGAGTGCGGCGAGGTGGAGATGAGCGGGGAGTTCGACGCGGAGACTGTGGAGAGGTGGGCCGCCATGTCGAGGCTCACCGGTATGGGTGAGAGGGTCAAGAAGTTCTTCCTATACGTTCCCGAGGGGGCGGAGGCCGAAGCCGAGGCTCTGCTCGACGCCAACGGGATAGAGTACGCGGGCCTGAGGACCTGGGCTATAAGGGGCGGGAGCCTGGTCCTGAGGCCCGTGAAGACGCCCGACATGGCAAAGGATCACCGGTGACGGTTTTTTATTACCCCTGGTTACACACCTCCCTTTATCTGATGAAAACCCGTGGGAGACCCTGTATTTCGGGTGATCCGTGTTGGGGGCCTCGATTAGCCTCCGGATTAGAAGGGGCATGACCGGCCTGGAGACGGCGATTATGCTGGTGCCTTCGTGATCACGGCCTCGGCCTTCTCGTTCATGGTCCTGAACATGGGTTACCTGACGTCTCAGAGCGCCGATCGGTCATCTCGTCGGGCATGAGCGAGACCAACTCTTCCCTCCTCTCGACAGCGCCCTTATAGGGACCTTCACCAACATCACGGGAGCTCAGAGCAACGTGTGCCTGACGAGGACCGTCCATGTCAGGCTGGGGGAAGGCGGCGAGCCCATGGACTTGAGCGACAGCAGGCTGGTCATCACCTACTCCAACGAGAGGTGCCACGTGTCCGTCTACGACAGTAACGGGACCATGTGCACGGTGAAGGGGATCGCGGGGAACGGCGACTCCGTCTTGGAGTCGGGCGAGAGGTTCAAGGTGATCATGGACTTTCACGCAGATCGACAAAGCCGCGGTGGACCCTGCCCCTGGTAGCTAAACTGTCCAGGCTTTCTAGCCCGGCAGGCAAACTCGGGGCTCGCGCCTAGCTCAAGTATACGCTCACACTGTGCCCTAAATCATGATGCCTTTTTCCACCGCCCCGATTTCGAATTTATATACGAAAAATTAGGGTAGACCAAATATTCAGTAGTCTCATATACTAGCGAAATGTGGTGAGTCCATGGATAGTGTTTCGCCTGTTTTGTTGAGTTTGTTGGCGGGGTCTGCTACGGGTGTGGGTGGGTTGTTGGTGGTGTTTTTTGGAGGGGTTGGTGATAGGTCTATGGGGTTTTTTTTGGGTTTTGCGGGTGGGGTTATGTTGGTGGTGAGTTTTCTGGATTTGTATGTTGAGGCTTTGGGTGTGGTGAGCCTCTTCGAGGTGGTTGTGTGTTTTGGGGCTGGGGCGCTGTTCATGATGGCGGTGGACCTGTCTTTACCGCACATCGAGTTCGGGTTGTGGGAGGATGGTGTGGGGGATAGACGGTTGTTGAACAGCGGACTGATGATTGCTGTGGGGATGGGAGTGCATAACCTCCCGGAGGGGGTGGTGGTGAGCGCGGGTTTCGCTCATGTGCCTGAGCTGGGGGTGCTGGTGGCGCTGATGATCTGCCTGCACAACGTGCCTGAGGGGATCGCCACGGTGACGCCCCTCGTTAGGGCGGGGGTGGGAAGGTGGAGGGCCGTGGGCATCGCGACGCTCTCCGGGCTCGTGGAGCCCGTGGGCGCGGTCATCGGGTTGACGGCTATCCAGGTGATGGGAGGGGGCAGCGTCGTGGGCTGGGGCCTGGGCTTCGCGGCGGGGGTGATGACCTACGTGACCCTGGACGAGCTCATCCCCGTGGCCCACCAGTACTGCTCCCTGAGCCACAAGCACGTGGTCTCCACGGGGATTATCGTAGGCACCCTGTTCGGGCAGCTTGTCTCCCTGCTTCTACCCCTTTAGGAGGTTGTCAGGGCAGCCGGGGGCCCAGGGTGAGCTGCTCGCAGCCGTCCCCAGTGACCACCACGTTCTCCTCCAGCCTGACGCCGCCGTAGCCTGGGGCGTAGATGCCGGGCTCCACGGTGAACAGCATGCCCTCCCTGAGAACGTGGTCGCTGGTCTTGGAGAGGTTGGGGACAGCGAAGCCGCTCAGGGGGTGGCCTAGGCTGTGGGGGTAGTCGGGGAAGCCGTGGTCGGCGAGGACCCTGCGGCTGATTGCGTCCAGGTCGCTGCACCTCGCGCCGGGCCTCACGGCCTCGGTGACGGCGGCCACGGCCCTGTCTACGGCCTCCAGCATCCGCTGCTTCCCTGGGTCCTTGCCCAGGATGTATGTGCGTGTCTCGTCGGCAGCGTACCCGTCTATCATGGGGCCCAGATCCACGAGCATGAACTCGCCGTCGCTGAGCCTCCGGCTCGTGGGCCAGCCGTGACTGTAGGCGGACCTGGGGCCCGTGGAGACGATGGTGGCGAAGCTTGTAAGCTCGGCCCCCTCCCTTCTCATGGCGTACTCAGCCTCGGCGGCTATCTCGTACTCGGTTGCTCCGGGCTTCATGGCCTCCCTGGCGGCGGTGCAGGCGAGGTCCGCGAGCCCGCTCACCTTCCTCTGGAGCCTGGCTTCCTCCGGGTAGAGGCCGTAGAAGACCTCGGGGACCAGGGTCTCAGCGACGTCCACCAGCTCCCCCCTCAGGTTCTCCTTCATGAAGCCGTAAGTGGTGTGGCTGAAGCCCTCCGACTGGACCCCAACCCTGGAGCCTTCCCTGAGGTGCGCGTTGCAGTGGTCAGTGATCTGTTTGTTTGCCTCGACCCTTGTCTTGATCTCCTCGACGGGAACCCAGGACTCCTCCCGTGTGCTGTTGATGTCCACGGAGTAGCAGAATAGGCGGGGCTCGCTGTCCAGGGGCACTATAAGGGCGGCGCCCGACGTGGTGTCGGCGATCCTCTTTAGCCTCTGCCCTCCCCCGAGGAGGTAGACCAAGTCGAGTTCCTGCTCCTGCATGAGCTTCCTCAGATGGCCATACCTTTTCCGGCAAAAGTCAACCGGCTTAGACATGGGGTATGGTGTGTCTTGGAGGGTATAAAGCAGTACAGGGAGGCCCAGCTTGATCGGCGGAGGTTGGCCTGGAGCTCATGTCGGGCGGGCGTGTCGTGGCGTTCCTGTGGGAGCTGTGTTCGTGGGTGATGGGGTGATCTAGCAGCTTTTACCTTTATGGTTTTTATCTGTGCAGTCAGTGTATCACGGCGAGGATGCATGTCTAGTCAGATGAAGTATTGTCAGAACTGTGGGGCTCAGATCCCCGCTAACTCTGCCTTCTGCGCAACGTGTGGAGCCAAGCAGGGCCCTAGGCAGCAGATGCCTCCGCCACCCCCGCCGCCAGGTCAGTACGATGCGCCGCAGCCAACCCAGTATGGGGCCCCGCCGGCGTACTATCCTCAACCGCCCATGAGGCAGAGCGTGAGCAACTTGTGGTACCTTGCCCCCATACTTTTGGCGATCCTGGGAGGTGCTCTGGCGTGGTTCGTGAACAAAGACAAGGACCCTGAGAAGGCGAGGAACTTCCTAGTCGTGGGGGTCGTGATGACGGCCATCAACATCCTGCTGATGTACATGTAGATGAGAGCAGGTAGCCCCCGGTCCTCACACGCCCCTTTTAGGGGGCGGGTCGGGTACTATGGTTGTACCTTTGGATGATTTTTTTAGTATCTCGGGTTCGGCTTTTTTTGGGTTCGTTCTGGCGCCGTTCCGTGGGTGCCAATAGAGTTACCATGGGCGGTTGCGAAGACTTTCGAGTGAGGACATACACCTTCACGGATGCGGAGAGGCATCTCCCCTACATGTGGCTGGGGGCGAGTTGGGGAGAGAGGGCGACAACCATCTTCTCTCCACCTGGCTGTCGAGGGCGTGGAGGGGCTTGTCCAGGGATGTGCGCTGATGCTGCTCGCCATACGCTTGCTGAGGATGAAGGATGATGAAAGGTCGTTCTGCTTCGTCGTGGGGCCGATACCGCTGAGCTACGACGCCCCGGAGTCGGAGTTACCTCGACGTGATTAGACGCCTGAAGGAGGCCAACGACCCGGAGGCGTCCAATGTGGCGAGGCTAGAGGCCGCCGCTGAGGCGACGAGGAAGGCCCTTAAGCTGGGGGGAAGGCGAGGTGGCCCGCATTTCGCCACATGAGCTGTACTTGTCTTCAGTATGGTTTATCTGTATGTGCGTACAATGTGTGTTCAGGTGATGTGTACGAGTAACGTGACCATAAGGGTCCCCGAGGACCTGAAGCGTAGGATGGAGGAGCACCGGGGAGTCAACTGGAGCGAGGTGGCTAGGAGGGCCTTCGAGGACACCGTCCAGCGGCAAGAGATGAGACAGGCGGCGGAGGAGATCAGGGAACTGAGGAAGCGGAGCAGCCCTGAGTGGGACGGCGCGGCGGAGATAAGGAGATGGAGAGACGCGGCGAGGTAGTCCTGGACAGCTCCGTAGCGGTGAAGTGGTTCAGCCAGGAGCAGGGCTCCGATGAGGCTCTGCAGCTATTAGATTTGCACGTGGAGGGGTCAGTCAGGCTTTGGGTGGTGGACTTGGCTTACTCCGAGGTGGCCAACGCGTTAAGGTACAACCCCCGCTTCGACCTGGATGGGCTCAGGAGGGCCGTTGAGCGCATGTATAGGCTTCACATGGGGACAAAGCCTGTGGCCGAGACGCTGCTAGAAAGGGCGGCCGAGATCGCCTACAAAGGCGATGTGACAATATACGACGCGCTGCCTGTGGCGCTGGCTCAGGACATGGGAACAGTGTGCGTGACGGGCGATGTGAAAACTCAGTTGAGCAGACTTGCACCCATAGGGTATCCCGTGGAGCCATTGTAAGAACGCTTCAGACGGTGTTAGACACCTTAGTTAAAGACTACACGGATTGAGTTCAGTAAACGTGTGGGATGAGCCTCCATGTGCGCGCCATGTACTCCCCGTACTCGTCGCCGCACTCCTCCAGCATCATCCTCTCCTCCCGCCGAATCCTCACGAGCAGGAACGCGCTTCCGAGGAGGACCAGGGCGAACCCGTAGCCGCTGGCCAGGATGAGGGTGAACCCCAGGTTCCTGGTGATCTCTCCCAGGTAAAGGGGGTGCCTTATGCGCCTGTAGAGGCCATCCGTGACGAGGCGCTGGGCCTCCACTGTGACGAGGCGTGAGCTGCCTAGCATGGTGAGGCCGGCCCTCATGAGCTGCCTCCTACTCATGAACCTGAGGTAGCCGCCGAAGAGTAGCATGGCCAGGCCCAGGAGGTTCACCGGGCCAAAATGGAATCCTAGTCCCTGGATGACGGTGAAGTCGTAGACGGCTGCCGCGAACCCGAGCAGCGTCAGGGACATGAAGGGCACCACGGCCCAGTCCTCCCTCAGCCCCAGCCTCTTCGCCCCGCTCAACCGGTCACCTTCATTGTACCTTGAGTGTGTTTCTCTTTACCTCTCCTCATAACGCTTGCCGGAAATTGCTGAAGCTTACATCGTTCTCAGGAAGCCACGCTCGGCCCGCGCCGCCCAGTACGTGAGCCAGTCGTGCTCAATCATGTGGAAGAGCCTGTACCTCATGACCCTCGCGTCGCCGCCGTCCAGCTTACGGCTCATTTTCGAGACCGGCTTACCCGTGTAGCGGAAGCAGTCCTCGCCCGGGTCGTGCATGGTCTCAAGCCAGTCAGTTAGGACCCTGATGGAAGGCTGCTCGGGGTCGAAGCCCATCTCCCCGAGCATCACAAGCTCCCTCACCGTGTCGTGGCCGTGCCAGAAGAAGCGCCGAATCTCCTCAGGCCTCTTCCGGTCCAAGTGCCACAGTATAAAGCCCAGCGCCTCCCTCAGGGGCTCCCTGTACTCCCGGATGCCCGAATGGTGGAGGGCGCTTGCGGCGAAGTAGCTCACCCAGGGACAGCTCCTACCCCACACCTTATAGGGCGCCGCCGTGGCGTCCCTGTGGCCCTCCTGGACCCAGCCCCCGTCCTCCCTCTGCCACCTCAGCAGCAGGTCCCAGGGCCTCACCATCCTCTGGTTCGAGGCGAAACCGACCCTGGCGAGGCCATCCATCTGGACGCTCATCCTGCACGGCACGTTTCGGGGGTTCTCGTCGTAATCGGCCACCGTGAAGGGGGCCCTGGTCTCGGACAGCACCCCGTTAGGCCTCCTCCACAGCATGACCCACTCGCAGGCCCTCATGACGCGGGGGTCCTCCACGGTGTACCCCATGTCGCCCAGGATGGACAGCAACCACACCGTGGTGACGTACTTGGGGCTCACGGGCGTGTAGCCACCCATGGGCAGGTAGCTCGGCTTGGGCGCCCACGGCCCCCCGTCACACCACGAGCCGTCGGGCCGCTGCTTGCCGAATATCTCGGCACCCACGGGGTCCCCCTGGGCCGCCTCCCACAGCTCCCTGGCCGCGGGGGACGCCCGGTCGTAACCCAGCAGGTGGACCTTGGTGAGGTACCTGACGGGCGCGGAGCCGTGGCGCATCAGCCAGGCCACGCACCGCTCCAGCTGGGCCTCTGTCAGCATGAGCCTCTGGGATGGGTGGGGGGCGTGAATGTAATAAGGTTTCCAGTGATGCCCTGGGGGCTCACGGCCCTTATATCGCCAGGGGCCATCGTCATAGTGGGGCTCAATGGACAGTAAGGGAGTCGAGGTCCGAGAGCTGAGGGGCAGGCGCGAGGCGGAGGCGTGCGCGTCCATGATGGCCGCGTCCGAGCCGTGGACCACGCTGGGGCGGGGCTACGAGGAGCAGTTGAGCATCGTCACGGACCCGTCCCGCGAGGTCTACGTGACCGTCGCGGGGGACGAGGTCATCGGCCTCGTCGTCATAGAGATGAATGGCTCGCTAAAGGGGTACCTCAAGTCCATATGCGTGGCCCCCGGCCGCAGGGGCACGGGCATCGGGTCCAGGCTCATGGCCTTCGCCGAGGAGCGGATACTCGGCGAGACGCCCAACGTGTTCCTCTGCGTCTCCGACTTCAACGAGGGGGCGCGCAGGTTCTACAGGCATCGGGGCTACGAGGAGGTGGGGAAGCTCAGGGACTACGTGGTGGGGGGCCGATCAGAGATGCTCATGAGGAAGACCGTGGGCCCCCTGGCCGGCCGCTAGGCGCCGGCCCTATCCAACATTTATTATATGTTTGTGGCTAATATCTTTGAAATGCCTGGGGCCCCACCTTTTAGAGATGCGAAGCGGTCGGCAGAGGCCAGGCTCAGCGGGGCGCTAGATGGAGCCTGCTCCGTGGAGGTGAGCCACGCCCTCAGCGATGCGCAGAGGGGCACTATCCTCGCCATCGACGACGTGATGTTCAGGGAGGAGCTCAGGTACACCCGGGCCGAGCTGGAGGAGCGCTCCCACCGCCCTGGGTTCACCTGCTTCCTCCTCTCCCTGGAGGGTAAGCCCATAGCCTACGACTACGGGTACGACGACGATGAGCCCGGCGCCTTCTACTCGGACAGCGCGGCGACCCTCATAGAGCGCAGGGGCGTAGGCTCCACCCTCTCGGCCCTAGAGGCCGTATACTGCTACGGGCGAGGTTACAGGCGCGTGAAGCTTTCCACGGAGGAGAGGGACGAGGTGGGGAGGGCCCTCAGACGGTACTGGGAGCGGTTCGGGTTCACTGTGATCTCCACCGACGAGGACGACAACATTGTGATGGTAATGGAGCTCACCACGGAAGCCGTGGTGGGGCTCCATGGCAAGTACATAGCCTGAGGCCAAGCCTTATCAGGCGTATGCAGAGATAGAACCTGGTTCAAGATGAAGGTCGTTAAACCAGGCTCTCACCCGAGGCTTGAGACGGTGAAGGGCCGCAGCGGCGAGATAGTAATCGTTGGCGAGAAGGCGATGATGATGAGGCTCACTGTGGAGCCCGGCGTGCCGACGCCGCCCCACAGCCACCCCCACGAGCAGATGGGCCTCGTCCTGGAGGGCGAGGGCACCCTCTACATAGGCGACGAGTCCACGCACATCGTAGCGGGCACCAGCTTCTGGGTGCCCCCCGACGCGCCTCATAACTTCGACGCCACGGGGGGCGGGCCCGCGGTGCTGGTGGAGTGCTTCGCGCCGCCCAGGGAGGACTACTTAAGGCAGGTAGGCATGGCCTAGAAGCCTACCCCAAGGGGCCGCCTGCCATCTAAACCTTATCAGGCGAGACAGTCTATCGACAGCGAAACAAAATAATGTAGACGCGATTGAGGCTGGAACACGAAGGACTTTCGCAGTACGTATTCACCAGGTTCACTAGACCAAGCTCACTTAACCCGGGTAATCCAGCCCATTAATAGGAGGCCGGCATTGAAGAGCGGCTCAGTCGCAGACGTGTTTGATGAGTCTCATGTGGTTGCCGCCCAGTATCTTCCTCACGTCGTCCTCGGTGTAACCCCGTTTCAGAAGCTCCGCCGTTATGCAGGGTATCCTGGTGGCGTCCTCCAAGCCCGCGGGGGTCGAGGGTATGCCGTCGAAGTCGCTGCCCAGGCCCACGTGGCCGGGGCCGACCAGCTCCACGACGTGGTCTATGTGGTCCACGACGGCCTCCAGCGTCGCCTTTGTCGGGTGGACGAAGGCGGGCGCGAAGTTCATGCCCATGACGCCCCCGTTCCCGGCCAAGGCCCTGATCATGTCGTCCGTCATGTTCCTGGGGTGGTCGCAGACAGCCCTGCAGTTGCTGTGGCTTGCAATGACGTGGGCCCGGGTCAGCTCCATGACATCCCAGAAACCCTCGTCGTTGAGGTGGCTCACGTCCACGACCACGCCCAGCCTGTTGAGCTCCCCTACGGCCTGGGCCCCCATCTCGCTGAGGCGGCCCCCAGTGCGCATGTCCGCGATGCCGTCGGCCAGCTCGTTCCTGGCGCTGTGGACGAGGCCCACCATACGCACACCCAGCCTGTGGAAGACTTGGAGCATCTCGATGCTGCCCTCCAGCACGTCGCAGCCCTCGATGCTGAGCATTGCGGCCACCCTCCCCGCCCTCTTGGCCTCCGCGATCTCGCTGCTCCTGGTCACCGGCACCACTGCGTCGGGGTTGGCCTCACACTCAGCGTAGAATCTGCCGATCATCTCCAAAGCCGTCCTGACGCTGTGGCTGGGCGTTCTGCCCCGCTCCCCGCTTATGGCGAAGACCTGGCACGTGACGCCACCCTCCAGAAGCCTGGGAACGTCGATGTGACCCAGGCTGCTGCGGGCGACCATGCCCACCTTACTGCGGTCGGCCCACATGCTGTCCCGCGGCCGGGTGAAGACCGGCATAAGGCACTTCAGGGTGTCGCAGTGGGTGTCAACTACCACTGATCCTCTGTGAAGCTCCAGGTAGTCCATGGGCTATGAATCGGCACCCGGAGATATAATAAGGCTGGCGGGGGCCGCCTAGATGACGAACCTGTTCTGCTCGTCCTCGCGCTGCTTACCCAGCCCCTTGACCATGCCCTGGTTGGTTACGTCCATATCGTACTCTATAAAGCGGACGACCATGTCGGATATCGTGTCGCTCATCTCCTGGAGCTCGTCCCTGGTGAACTGGCTCATAACCTCGGGGCTGTTCACCCACTGCATCCAGCCCCCCAGGCTCTGGCTCAGGGCCCCGAAGCTGAACCTCATGGCTTTCAGCAGGTCCAAGCGGTCCATGTCCCTGCTCCCCTTGAGCATCCTGAGCTGCTCGATGGTCTTCTCGCTGCGGTCGATCCAGGTGCTGTTCATGTCATTACCTGGGATAGAATCTTTCGGCGGGTATTAAACTGTGTGGAGGCCCCGTCGAACATTTAAATTTGTGCTCCGTGTATCATCGTTGGGCCGGGGTCGCTTAGCCTGGTAGAGCGCCAGCCTGGAAAGCTGGTGTCCGCAAGGACACAAGGGTTCAAATCCCTTTCCCGGCGCCAAAAACATACCACAAAACCATACCGGGGATTCATAACCGTTTTACGAAGATAAAACAAGATAATCCGGTCTGGCATGTCAGAGACGAAGAAGAAGTGCTTCACCTTTAGTGAGAAAGAGTTGAAATGGATAGACCCTCTCCTCCATGAATGGTCCAGGAAAGAGGGGAAGCCCTACAGCGACC
>MEZG01000050.1 GCA_001775965.1 Candidatus Bathyarchaeota archaeon RBG_13_60_20
GGAGGACTGGTATCCCCCATATTGGGTAGCCTGAGTGACAGGATGATGATCCCAAGACTCAAGGGTGCTTGGATGGTGCTCATATCCGCTGGGGCCCTCATCTCGGTTTACATGCTGTACCTGCAGGTGAAGGCGTCCGCCAACGAGATTCTGCTGATGGGCGTGTGGGGTCAGAGGCCGCCCCTGGCCGGGTGCTTCGAGATCGATATGCTGGGTGTCTTCATGGCGGGCAGCATATCGGTGCTGGGGCTGTTGGTGGCCGTGTACTCCATAAGCTACATGGAGAAGGAAAGCAGGCTCACAGAGTTCTACACGCTCATGGCCTTCATGATGGCGGGCATGATGGGCGTCGTCATGGCGGGAGACATGTTCACCCTGTTCGTCTTCTGGGAGCTCATGGGGCTGTCAAGCTACGTGCTCGTCGCCTTCCAGAAGAGGACCTGGGGACCCATCGAAGCCGGGTTCAAGTACCTTGTGATGAGCGCGACGGCGGGCGCCTTCCTGCTCCTAAGCATGTCCATAATGTACGGGATGACCGGCACCCTGAACTTCGCGGCTCTGGCAGCCAGCCTGAAGGGCGCCCCGGTCACCCCCTGGACGATATTCCTCCTAAGCTGCCTCATCATAGGATTCGGAGTGAAGTCGGCAATAGTCCCCCTCCACACCTGGCTCCCCGATGCTCACCCCGAGGCCCCGAGCCCAATAAGCGCGCTCCTGTCAGGGATAGTCATCGAGACAGGCCTCTACGCCATGGTCAGGGTGCTGTTCCTAGTCTTCGAGCCAGGGTTCTTCACGTGGCCCATGGCGATCCTGGCCATCATAACAATGAGCCTGGGGAACATAATGGCCCTGCTTCAGACCGACCTTAAGCGCCTGCTGGCCTACTCCAGCATCGCCCAGATCGGGTACATGCTGATAGGCGTGTCTACGGGTCTAAGCTACGGCCTCCTCGGGACCTTCATGCACGTGTTCAACCACTCCCTGATGAAGGGGGTCGCCTTCCTCGCCGCGGGCAACATCGTCCACGAGACGGGCACCCGGGACATCAGCGAGATGAGGGGCGTGGGGAGGATGATGCCGTTGACTACGTTCGCCATAATCATTGCGTTCCTGGGCCTCGGCGGCGTACCCGGCACCAGCGGCTTCATCAGCAAGCTCATACTGTTCAACGCCTCGCTGGGCGCCGGAATCCCAATACTGGCGGTTGTGGGCGTCCTCAACAGCACGCTGAGCATGGCATACTACCTGAGAGTGATAATGGTCCTCCTCGACGGCAAGGCGGCGGAAGGCATGAAGGTGAAGGAGGCCCCGCTGATGATGGCGGGGGTCTCGCTGGTCATGTCCATACTCATAATTGCTCTAGGGCTCTACCCTAACCCCATAATGGGCATCTCAACCGATGCCTCTGAGGCCCTGATTACGGGCCTCGCCAACTACATAGGAGCTGTTCTGAGATGAGTGTACTTGAGACCCTTATAGAGTACCCGGGGCCGTTCCTGGCCTGGATGCTCCCAATGGTAGGGGCCATGCTGATGCCTGTATTTGGGAGGATCAACCAGAAGCTGAGAGACTACGGGGCGGTCCTGTTCGCGTTCTCCGCCGTGGTCGCCGCGGCAACCATGATACCGTACTTGTTCAGCGGCCACTCGCCCGGGGACGTGAAGCTCGTCACCTGGCTGACTCTCCCCAACGGCGCCCCCCTGGAGTTCGGGGTCCTGGTGGACCCCCTCAGCATAATCATATGCAACGTCGTGGCCTCCATCAGCTTCCTGATAGTTGTATACTCCACGTCGTACATGCACGGGGACCCCGGCCTTGACAGGTACTGGTTCCTGTTCCTGTACTTCATCGGGAACATGCTGCTGCTGGTCATGGCCGACAACATTATCATGACCCTGATAGGCTGGGAGGGCGTGGGAATCTGCAGCTACGGCCTCATCGGCTACTACTACAGGGACGATAAGGAGAGGTGGCTGGGCGGCCCGCCCCCCACCAAGATGTTCCCCCCGAGCCACGCCGGCATGAAGGCCTTCGTGGTCACGGGCATCGGCGACGTGCTGCTCCTCGCCGGCGTCTTCATCGTGTACCAGTACGCTGGGACCTTCAACTACGTGGAGCTGGTCCAGCACTCCGAGGAGTGGCTGGCCCACGTGGCCCAGGTGCCCGGCCTCGTCGCCCTCATGGCAGTCCTCCTTCTGGGAGGCCCCATAGGCAAGTCCGCCCAGTTCCCGCTGCATGAGTGGCTCCCAGAGGCCATGGCGGGCCCCACAACGGTGTCCGCCCTCATCCACGCCGCCACTATGGTCAAGGCCGGGGTCTACCTCGTGGCCAGGATGAGCCCCATCTTCTACATAGGGACGTGGACCCTCCACCTCCCCGAGGCGCAGGTCTACTTCGTCGCCATAGCCATAGTGGGCGCATTCACGTGCTTCTTGGCCGCGAGCCAGGCCCTCATAGCCCTGGAGTTCAAGAAGATTCTGGCCTACTCCACCGTAAGCCAGATCGGTTACATGATGATGGGCCTGGGGCTTGGCGGGTTCTCCGAGGAGGCTTACCTGGTGGGGCTGACAGCCGGAGTCTACCACCTGGCAAGCCACGCCCTGTTCAAGGCTTCGCTATTCCTGGGCGCGGGGGCGGTGATTCACGCGGTCGAGAGCATATACATCTCCGATATGGGGGGCCTGAAGAAGCACATGCCCAAGACCTACTGGCTCATGGTCTTGGCCACCCTTAGCCTTTCAGGCATCCCCGTGTTCAGCGGGTTCTGGAGCAAGGACGCCGTATTCATCTCAGCCCTGGTCGCCGGGACCCCCCTGGCCTACGCGCTGCTGGCCGTCGGCGTCGTCAGCGCGGCCATGACCTTCGCTTACAGCATCAGGTACATCAACAGGGTCTTCAGGCACGAGGAGAGCAAGTTCATCAAGGACCTTGAGCACCATGGGCACCACCTCCACGAGGCCCCCACGGTCATGTGGGTGCCCATCGCCATACTTGTTGCCATGTTCTGCACCGTGGGTCTGCTGGGCTTCGCTGGCCTCTTCAACGAGGGGCTGAACCCCGAGGTGTTCATAGAGGGGCAGATGCACCACATGTTAGAGGCCATACTGCCCCACGAGGTCGCGGAGCACCTCCACGTTCCCCACGTGGGCGCCTCGACCAAGCTCGTCGGCGTGGGGCTGAGCGCAGTCGCACTAGCCTTGGGCGGGCTCCTGGGCTACAACTTCTACTGGGCACGCAACTGGGACCCCTGGGCCTGGGTGCAGGCCAGCCGCATCCGGATCGCCACCCACACCTTCCTCTGGAACAGGTGGTACATGAACTCCACATACTACGTGGTCTTCGTGGAAGGCGTCCTCTCACTGAAGCAGCTCATCTACGACAACTTCGAGGCGAAGGCGCTAATCCCGCTCAGCGACGCCGTCGCCAAGGGCAGCCAGATGCTCAGCGACGCCCTGTACGCGGATGTCGAGGAGAGGACCATCTTCGGGACCATCAACACCGGGGTGCCCTCGCTGGTCGCAGGGGTGTACCACCGCGTCAAGACGACGCAGACTGGCCTGCTGAGCATAAACCTGTTCTACATGGCGGCCCTGCTCCTGGTGCTGATAATAGGGATGATCATAGGGGGAGGCCTGTAGATGATAGGATCACTCTGGCTAGCGACACTGGCGCCCGTCCTCTTCATTCCCGTTGTTTACCTCCTGGGCAGACGCATGGGTAAACTCGTCAGCTGGGTGACTCTGATCCCGCTGCTGGGCAGCACCCTGTACTTCGCGAGCCTCCTGGGGGGCATATCCGAGAGCCCGGTCAGCGAGTACTTTTACTGGCTTCCGGGGATAAGGTTCGGGCTGTACGCCGACGGGCTGAGCCTGCCCATCGTCCTGACCGTGGCGGTCCTCTCGGCCATCATAGTCGTCTACTCGCAGCCCTACATGGAGCACAGCATACACGAGCAGTACCACCACGAGAACAACAGAGCCCACGCGACGTACTACTCGCTGTACCTGGCCTACGTGACGAGCATGATGGGCGTCGTGTTGAGCACCAACGTGTTCGAGTTCTACCTGTTCTTCGAGCTGATGATAATCCCATCCTGGGCCCTCATCAACGTCTACGGCTCGGGCGAGCGCGAGAAGATCGGCCTTATGTACCTGCTCTGGTCCATTGTGGGAGCCGTCGCCTTCGTCACGGGGGCCCTGTCAGCCTACGCGAACACGGGCTCGTTCGAGATAGCGGACCTGGCGCGGCTGACCGGCTCACCCTGGGCAACGTTCATAGTCGCGTCCATGCTGGTGGGCCTGTGCGTGAAGATGGCGTTGTTCGGGCTACACATATGGCTCCCCTTCGCCCACGCCGAGGCCCCGACGCCCATCAGCGCCCTGCTGAGCCCCGCCATGATCGGCCTGGCCGCCTACGCCATCGTGAGGATGCTTCTCCCCGTCCAGGGGGTGATGGAGGCGAGCTTCGCGCTGACCCTCATCTGGGGCCTGGTGACGATGATCTACGGCGGGATGATGGTCATGGCGCAGAACGACATCAAGCGCCTCCTCGCCTACTCCAGCATGAGCCAGATGGGCTACCTGTTCGTGGGCATCGCAAGCGCGACCACCCTCGGCGTCAGCGGCTCGATGATGCACTACATCAGCCACGGCCTGGGGAAGGCGGCTCTCTTCCTGAGCGTCGGGGCGGTCATGCACCAGACGGGCAACAGGGACATACGCAGGCTCGGCGGCCTCGCCGCCAGGATGCCCATCACGGCGTTGGCCTTCCTGATAGGTGCCATGAACATCTCCGGCATCCCGCCGACCATGGGCTTCGTCTCCAAGCTGATGATATTCATGGGCACGTTCGGGCCCGGGGTCCACGAGATATCCGCGGAGCTGGTGCTCGCCCTGGTGGCCATACTGTCAACGGCTCTCACCATCGGGTACATGATGTGGACCATGCGTCGCATCTTCTACGGTCCCATCCCCGCGCACCTCGAGGACGTGAAGGAGGCTTCGCCGTTGATGACCATACCAATGGTGCTGCTGTGCGCCCTATCGATACTAATCGGTCTCTATCCGAGGCCGATCATCGACCCGATCATGGAGGTAGTAGCTGCGCTACTCGTGTGAGGTGAATGATGTGGTAAACAACATGCTTTTCCTGATGATCCTGGTGGCTTTCCTGCCGGCGCCACTGGTCTACTTGATGGGTAAGAGCGTTGGCAAGAAGGTTAGCTGGGTGGTGTTCGCCGTTCTCCTCGGGATCACCGTCGTCCTCGGGTGGCTCATCCCGGTGGTCGAGCACGAGGTGCTGTTGGAGGAGTATGGATGGGTGGCCTCACCTGTCAGGCCCACCTTCGGCCTGCTGGCGGACGGGCTCAGCGTGCCCATGCTTTTCACGTTCCTGTTCGTGTTCGCGGGCGCGACCCTTTTCAGCATGCCCTACATGGAGAGGAGGTTCAGCCTCGGCGACATCGAGGGGGGCAACGACCAGTACGCCAGGTTCTACACCCTGTTCCTGCTGTACGGGGCCAGCGTCGCTGGGTCCATGCTGGCCACCAACCTGATAGAGTTCTTCCTCTTCTTCGAGATGGCCCTCGTCTTCTCCTGGCTGCTGGTGTTCCTCTACGGGTACGGTGACAGGAGGCGTAACTCCATGGTGTACTTCATATGGACCCACATCGGGGGCGGCGCCCTCCTGGTGGGCATCCTGGGCGCGTACTGGACGGTGGGCAGCTTCGAGATCGCCGACCTGGCCCACATCGCCTCCTACCCCAACGTCACGTGGATCGGCGTGGTCATCACCCTCGGCATCCTCGTCAAGATAGGGGCCCTGGGCTTCCACGGCTGGATGCCTGGAACTTACTCCGAGTCGCCTGCCCCCGTCAGCGCGGTCCTGGGGGCCACCTCGGTGATGCTGAGCACCTACGCCATGGCCCGGCTCCTGCCCCCCTTCCAACCTGTGCTTCAGGGTATAAGCGGGTGGTTCATGCTGTGGGCCCTCGCCACGATCCTCTACGCCGGCGTCATGGCGCTTGCTCAGAGAGACACCAAGCGCCTCGTCGCGTACCTCAGCATGAGCCAGATGAACTACTGCGTCCTAGGGATATTCACCTACGTGCCCTACGGGGTCCTAGGCGCCGTCTCGTACAGCATAAGCCACGGCCTGGCCATCGGGCTGCTGTTCCTGGTCTCGGGGGCGCTGCTCTACGTGACGGGGACGCGGGACATGACCAAGATGGGCGGCCTCTCCGAGAAGCTGCCAATCACACTCCTGGCCACCATGGCGGGCTTCCTCACCATAGGCGGGGTGCCTCCGGCGGTGGGCTTCAAGTCCAAGTTCATCCTGCTGAGCGGGGCCTTCGTGAGGGGCTTCTCCACGGGCTGGCTGGAGTTGTCGGTGGCCATCCTCGCCGGGAGCCTGGCGACGCTGGTGACCCTGGGGTACGAGTTCAGGACGGTGTGGCGTGTCTACTACGGTAAGCTGCCCGACGCCCTCAAGGAGGTGGCGCGGGTCCCGGGCCCGATGATAGTCACGTTCGTGGCTCTCGGCGCACTGTCGATAATCTTCGGTGTGTGGCCCGCGCTGTTCACCAACGCCCTGGACGCGTTCATCGAGCACCTGTTCCACTAAACTCTTTCCCTCATATTTTCAACCACGATACAATCCACACACCTTTACGTGCGCGGAGCCCCAGAAGCACGTTTCACGGGTTTTCATATGTGCATAAGTTTTTTTAGGCGAGGAAACGTTGCTGATAGGAAAATGAGCATAGCTGTCATTGGCCCCTCCTCTTTCGTCACGTGCTTCGAGCTCATCGGCGCCTCAGGCTACGAGGAGCACGAGGAGGGGGCAGTGGTCGCGACCCTTACCCGCCTAGTCAACGAGGGCGACTTCAAGCTCATCGTCATCCCTGAACGATACGCGGGGGCCACCCGGCCCGTCAGGGAGGAGGTGATGAAGAGGGGCAGGATCACGCCCATCTTCGCCCTCATACCCGACCTGACCATGGAGACAGGGATGAGGATGGAGGAGCTACAGGCGGTGGTCTCGCTCGCTATAGGTACAAGGTTGGAGTTATAGAACAATGGAAATGAAAAGCATCCTTTCATTGAGCGGAAGACTGAAGAATCTCCTCGCCAAGGCCGAGGAGGAGGCCCAGGGGATCATGTCTGAGGCCCAGGCCAAGGCGGACCAGATGGTGAACGCCGCTAAAGAGGAGTCAGAGAGGCGTCTCGTTAAGGCCCAGTACCGCACAGACCTAGATGAGTTCCTGGTTGACGCAGAGAAGGAGGCCAGGCAGGAGGCCAAGAAGATCGAGAAAGAATACGATAAACAGGCGCAGGAGATCAAGACCTTCCCTGTAGAGAAGATCAAGGAGGCCGCGGGGATGGTGGTTGAGGAGGTTCTCCAGAGATGAGCCAGGACATGGACGCCAAGCTGATCGAGAAGATAGTGGAGCAGCGGAACGCGATGCTCGCGGAGGCCAAACAGAGAGCCCAAGGGATA
>MEZG01000051.1:0-7118 GCA_001775965.1 Candidatus Bathyarchaeota archaeon RBG_13_60_20
CCAGAATAAAAGCCTAACCCAGACAGCGAAATCCGCTCAACCGAAAAACTTAAATACTCTTTCAACCCGGGGTGCAAATGCCCGAGTGATCAGGTTTCTACATCTCACCGAGATGCGGATTCTGGGAAGGGAAACGCGCCCAAGCGTGAGAGAGATGAAGCAAAAAGGCAACACGATCCCTAGTGAGGACGTGTGCCCCGAGTGCAAAAGCACACACATCATCCATGACCCCGAGTCCGGGGAGCTAATCTGCGGCCGCTGCGGCCTCGTCATGAAGGAGAGCATGATGAACGACGGCCCCGAGTGGAGAGCCTTCACCCCCACCGAGAAGGACACCCGCAGCAGGGTGGGCGTGCCCCTCAGCTTCGCGGTCCACGACAAGGGCCTCACCACCATGATAGGCCGCATAGGCCGCGACGCCTTCGGCCGCAGGATACCCCTGGACAGGAAGCTCCAGATGCTCAGGCTCCGCAAGTGGCAGATCAGGAGCAGGGTCCACAGCAGCGTGGACCGCAACCTGGCCCAGGCCATGGCCGAGCTGGACCGCCTCAGCGACAAGCTCCACATACCCCCCGGCATCAAGGAGAAGGCCGCCGTCATATACAGGAAGGCCCTTGAGCGGGGCCTCGTCCGCGGCCGCAGCATAAGCGCCATAACGGCGGCCAGCCTATACGCGGCCTGCAGGGTCACCCAGACGCCCCGCACCCTCCGCGAGATCAGCGGCCAGAGCCCCGTCGAGAAGAAGGACATAGCCCGCTGCTACAGGCTCATGCTCCGCGAACTGGACATAACCATGCCCAAGCCCGACGCCCAGCTCAGGGTCCCCAAGATAGCCGCCAAGGTGGGCGTCGGGGAGCGCACCCAGCAGAAGGCCGTGGAGATACTCAGGGACGCATCAAAGCTGAGGACCACCGCGGGCAAGGACCCCATGGGCCTCGCCGCGGCAGCCCTCTACATAGCCTGCGTCATGTGCGACGAGAAGCGCACCCAGAAGATGATCGCGGACGCGGCGGGGGTCACCGAGGTCACCATCCGAAACAGGTACAAGGGGCTCAAGGAGGCCCTTGACCTAGAGGTTTAGCCCCGGGAACATTGGGCTGCCCATCCACCCCCAAGGTATTTATCCAGATCACGCCAATTATTGCTAAGGAATGGCGGCCACCGAGAAGACCCTCGTCATCTGCATCGACGGCGACGACGACATAGGCAACAAGGCCGGCGTCGAGACCCCCGTCGTGGGAAGAGAGGAGAACATACAGGCTGCCACCAAGCTGGCCATATCGGACCCCGAGGAGGCCGACGCCAACGCCATGTTCGGCGCCGTGAAGCTCTACGACAGACTCGTGAGGGACTACCCTGACGAGGGCTTCCAAATAGCCACAATAGGTGGGTCTAGCAGCGGCGGCGTCGAGGCCGACCGCAAGATGATCAGGGAGCTCAACGAGGTCCTCAGGGGCTACGACGCCTCGGGCGCCATCCTGGTGACGGACGGCTTCGCGGACGAGGCCCTCCTCCCCATCGTCCAGAGCAGGGTCCCCATCACCAGCATCCACCACGTCGTCGTGAAGCACAGCGAGCGCATCGAGGAGACGTGGGCCGTCATCTTCAGGTACCTGAGGATGCTGGTGGAGGACCCCTACTACAGCAGGGTGAGCCTGGGCGTCCCGGGGGTGCTCCTCGTCATCTTCGGGTTCCTCATAGCCAGCAACCAAGTGGAGAACGCGGGCATGGTCACGGCCTTCGTCCTGGGCATCGTCCTCTTCATAAAGGGCTTCGGCCTAGAGCAGCGGATAGTCGCCATCAGGCCCAGGCTGCCCCCCTCGGACAGGTTCCTCACACTCATCTCGGGCGGCATAGGCGTGATACTGGCCATCCTCGGGTGCTACCAGGGTATAACTTACGCTTGGAAGTTCCTCCCGCCGGATGTCAAGCCCTTCTGGGAGATCGGGTTCTGGGTGGGGCAACTGCCTAACCTCGCCGGGGCCTTCTTCGTGAGGGGCACCGACCTCATAGTCCTGGGGGCGGCCATAGCCCTCATAGGCGACGGCGCCCGCCACTACCTCCAGAAGGCGTACGTCAAGATATGGGAGAACATGGTCGGCCTGATATTCCTGTTCTGGATGCGCCTCATCGTGCTGGAGTCAGCCGAGATACTCATCAACCCTGAGACCCCCCTCACACTGTTCAGCCCTCTGGTATTATACACGGTCGCCGGCGTCACCACCATCATAATAGCGGTCATCATCGTATACAGGCGGTACGGCCGGGAGTTCTTCCCTTACCCTCTTAGGCAGGACGCCTGAACGCTAAGATTTTATCCCCAGGCGAACCGTCTTAGGGCAAGGTACCCGCGTTGCTCAACGAGCTCCTCTCGGCCATAGGCATCTATGGCATCTATGAGCGGTGGCTGAGGGAGCAGATAGGCTCCAAGCCCAAGCCTGGGCACATAGGCATCATTACTGACGGAAATAGGCGTTGGGCCAAGGAGCACGACATGATACCCTGGGAGGGCCACTGGGAGGGTGCAGACAGAGTTGAGGACTTCCTCGGGTGGTGCATGGAACTGGGTATAAAAACCGTCACCCTGTACAGCTTCTCCACCGAGAACTTCCGGAGGGACGAGAAGGAGGTCCAGGAGCTCATGCGGCTCTTCGAGAAGACGCTGGGGGAGGTCAAGGAGGCCGACTACATCCACAAGAACAGGGTCAGAGTGAGGGCTCTGGGCAGGATAGGGTTGCTGCCCGAGAGTATACAGACGCTTATACACGAGGTAGAGGAGGCCACCAAGGATTACGACGGATACTACCTCAACGTGGCCATCGCCTACGGTGGGCGCGCGGAGATCGTGGACGCCACCCGGACTATAGCCGCCAAGGTGAGGGACGGCAAGGTCAGGCCCGAGGAAATAGACGAGGAGGTCATTGAGGCTCACCTCTACACGGCCCACCTGCCCCAGCCGAACCCGGACCTGGTCATACGCACGTCCGGTGAGTCAAGGCTCAGCAACTTCCTGGTGTGGCAGTCAGCCTACAGCGAGCTGTTCCTGGTGGACGTGTACTGGCCCGCGTTCCGTAAGATAGACCTCATGAGAGCCATCAGGAGCTACCAAATGCGGAGCCGGAGGTACGGTAAGTAGGGTTGTCGTGCGTTTTGGTTAATACCGATGTTTTTCGATGTTTTTCTTTGAGCCTTTTTTCCTTTGGGAAGATTTAAAAAACAGGCGACGCTATTATTATTCTCACGTGATGAGAGCAACCCAAGATGATATAGAGGACACTGGGCGTAATCCCGCAATAATACGTAGTAATACGCGCGTGGGGGCCGGGTCTTCGAACATCAGCCTTGAATCATTAACACGACGATGTTAACCCGAGAGGGCTAGACATCCCGGCTATACTCCATCACGCACGGGGGAGAAAGGGGGAGGAAGTTGAGTGGTACACATCAAACGCATGATCGTTAAGAACTTCAAGTCGTTCGGAGGCGACCCGGTTAAACTCAACTTCCAGCCGGGATTCAACATCATTACTGGGCCCAACGGCAGCGGTAAGAGCAATATACTGGACGCCGTTCAGTTCGTCCTCGGGGAGCTGGGCTCCAAGCGCATGAGGGCGCCCGACCTGGCCGGCCTCATATACGACGGGGCCGGGGAGGAGCGCGAGGGCAGGGCCCAGGTGGCCATGGTGAGCCTCTACTTCGACAATGAGGATCGCGGCCTACCCGTGGACAGGTCCACGGTCAGCATAGGCCGGAAGCTGGACAGGGAGGGCAAGAGCGACTACTACCTGAACGGCAAGAAGACCAGCCGCCGCCAGGTGGTGGAGGTCCTGGAGATGGCGGGGGTCACCCCTGGAGGCTACAACATAGTGCTCCAGGGGACGGCCACCAGGCTTAGCGACCTCACCTCCCAGGAGAGGATGGCGGCCCTGGAGGACCTGGTGGGGATCACGGAGTACGACCTGAAGAAGGCTGACGCCAAGGTGAAGCTCTCGGAGGCCGAGCGCAAGATAGAGGTGGCCCAGGCCCAGATCGGGGAGATCAGGAAGCAGGTCAACGAGCTGGAGAGGCAGAGGAACAACGCTCTCCTCTACGGCCTCCTGGACAAGGAGGAGAACTACCTTGGCGCCGCGAGGCTCAGCGACCAGCTGGACAAGCTGGAGGCGAGGCTGGGGGAGCACAAGGCAAGTATAGGGGAGCACGAGGCCGAGGCGAGGAGGCTGGACGATGAGAGGGAGCGGCTCATCGCCGAGAGGGACGCCGCCCGGCGGAGGCTCGACGAGTTCAACAAGGACGCCGCAGAGAGGGGGAACACGAGGCTCCCCATGCTCAGGTCCGACCTGGTCGGCAAGAACACTCTCAAGGACTCACTGAACGGGAGGCTCAGGGAAACGCGGCGGAGGAGAGCCGCGCTCCAGGCCGCCGCCGCGGAGAAGGAGCTGGAGATCGAGCGGAGCAGAGGCGAGGTCGAGAGCCGAAACGCCAGGCTCACAGAGCTCGACGGCAGTGAGGCGTCGCTGAGGCTCGAGCTCGAGGCCAAGCAGTCGGAGCTCCAGGCGCTCAACGAGGGCATCCGGAGGGCCCGGGAGACCGCCGAGCAGAACCAGAGGCTCATGGAGGAGCTCACCGAGAGCCTGGTCCCCATGCAGGAGAGCCTCAGCGGCGTCGAGACCGAGATCAACAGGCACCTCATGGCTGTGGAGGCCGTCAAGGAGCGGATAGGGGGCCTCAGGGAGAAGGAGGCCGGCTTCCTGGAGCGCAGGGAGGGCCTCCTGAAGAGCATCGGCGACTACGAGGCCCTGAAGGCCGAGGAGGCCCGGAAGCTGGAGGACATGATCCAGACCGTGGAGGACCAGATCCAGCGGCAGAGGAGCATCAGGAGCACCATCGAGGGGGCCAACCAGCTGGCCAAGGAGGCCGAGACCACCATCACTGAGCTCACGGCGAAGCGGGACCTCTGGCAGCACGTGGTCACCGAGGAGAAGGCCCTGGAGAGGATCAGGGAGATAGGCGACGCCGGGGCCATGGACGGGTACCACGGGCCGCTGCGCTCGCTCATCAGGATCGACCTGCCGCTGCAGAGGGCCGTGGAGAGCTCCGCCGAGGGCTGGATCAACGCGGTGGTCGTTGACGACCTGGAAACGGCCAAGGAGCACGTGGAGCGGCTCAAGAAGACTAAGCTGGGGATGACCCGGTTCATCCCCCTGGACCAGCTCCGGGAGCCCGAGGAGCTCCCCGAGCTCAAGATCAAGGGCGTCGTGGGCCCCGTGCCCGGCCTCATCAGGTACGACGAGCTCTACGCCAGGGCCGTCCACCTGCTGTGGGGGGACACGTACCTGGTGGAGGACCCGGACGCCGCCGAGCAGGTGGCCGCGGAGGGGTACAGGGCAGTCACCCGGGCCGGGGACGTCTATGAGCCCAGCGGCGGCATAATAGGCGGCTTCTACAGGAGGCCCCCGGACTGGAGCAAGCTGATCCCCAGCGAGGAGAGCATCAGCAGCCTGTCCACTACCATAAGGGACCTCCGGGGCAAGCTCAAGACCAGGATGAAGGAGCTCCGGGACAGCGGCTTCGACCTCCGCAAGTTCACCCAGTACATGGAGGACAGCCAGGAGAGGGTGAAGCGCATCGACGACGAGGTGAAGGCCGCCCACGAGAGCATCGAGCGCCTGGACTACAACCTCGGCTCCCTCAGGGAGAGCATGGCCAAGGCCGAGGCCGAGACGGAGAACGAGGACAGGCTCAGGCAAGCCTTGGAGGAGCGCAGGCAGAGGACCCTGGACCAGGTAGAGGAGGCCAAGGCGCGGATAGCGCAGCTGCGGGAGGTGAGGCTCAGCGACGTGGCTTCCATGGAGCTGGACAGGAACACGCTGAACCACGAGCTGGGGCTCCTGGACAGGCAGCTCAGCGAGCTCCAGAACGACAGGAGCATCCAGGGAGGATTCGTGGAGCGGATACTGGCCCTGAAGATCAGCGAAGCGAGGCAGGACATCCAGAGGGCCAACGAGGAGGCGGCCGCCCTGGACTCCGAGGAGGCCCAGATCGCCGCGCAGCTCGCCGAGGTAGAGGCGGACGCCTCGGAGCTCCAGAGGATGCTGGGCGAGGTGACCAGCGAGGTGGAGTCCACCAGCAGGGTCTACGAGCAGCACCAGAGGACCCTGAGGCAGCTGGAGACCCAGGTGGAGCAGCTGGCGAGGCGGAGGGCCGAGGCCGAGAGGAGGGCCGGTCAGGTCACCCTGGACGGGGAGAAGGTGAGGCTCCAGGCCGAGCAGAGGCTTGAGGAGCTGGCCCGGCTGGGGTTCAGCGACAGGGTTGACGTCTCGGGCCTGGAGCCCGAGCAGGTGGAGAAGCGGCTGGGCCAGATCAGGCAGGAGAAGAGGAGCCTGGGCGCCATCAACCAGCTGGCTGTGGAGCAGTACGCCCTGACCATGGGGGAGTACAAGCAGAGGAGCACCCGGATCAACGGCATGGAGGAGGAGAAGCAGAGCATCCTGCGGTTCATCGAGGAGGTGGAGCGGGAGAAGCAGGAGCACTTCATGTCCGCCTACAACCAGATCGGGGAGAACTTCAGCGCCATATTCAGCAAGCTGACGGGCGGAGGCGACGGCCGCCTAGAGCTCCAGAAGCCGGAGGACCCCTTCAGCGGCGGCGTGGACCTGTACATCCAGTTTCCGGGGAAGCCCATGAGGCTGGCCAGCGGCGCATCCGGCGGCGAGAGGAGCGTGGCGGCCATCGCGTACCTCCTCGCCATCCAGAGGTTCCTGAAGGCGCCCTTCTACCTGTTCGACGAGATCGACGCCCACCTGGACGACCTGAACACCAGCAGGCTCAGCGAGGTGCTGAAGGAGAACGCGGCCGACAGCCAGTTCATGATGATCAGCCTCAAGGACGTGATGGTCCACAACGCGGACAGGATATACGGGGTCTTCGCCCAGAACGGCCGCAGCCGGGTCCTGGCGCTGCCCATGAGGGAGGCGAGGGTGGCGGCTTGAGCAGGACCGAGAAGCCCTACTACCTGAGGCAGCCCTGGGACGTGCTGTTCAGGGAGAACAAGCTGGAGAAGGCGTCCCCGTGGAGCATCGACCTGGTGCTGCTGCTGGCGACGCTGCTGGAGGAGATGG
>MEZG01000051.1:7154-11137 GCA_001775965.1 Candidatus Bathyarchaeota archaeon RBG_13_60_20
CCATCCAGAGCAGCGTGTTGATCTACATGAGGAAGGCGGAGATGCTCATGATGATGCAGGAGCTGCCGCGGATCGAGGAGGGCCGCGAGGACGTTTATCTGCCGCCGGCGCTGCCGCTGCCCTTCAGGTTCGAGCACACCACGACGACGGTGACCGACCTCATCGAGGCGCTGGAGAAGGCCCTGACGGAGCGGAGCGGGTCCCTGAGGCCCAAGCTGCCCATGCTACCGGCTCCCATCCCCGACTTCCTGGAGGCCGAGCAGTACCTCCTGGAGATCGAGGGCAGATCCGACGACCTCTACGAGGAGCTCCGGTGGAGGCAGGGGAGGGCGGGGCCCGTGAGACTCACCGAGCTGGTGCGGGGCCAGGAATGGCTGGAGGTCATACGCATATTCATGATGCTCCTTTTCCTGGCGCAGAGGCTCAAGATCGAGCTGAGCCAGGACGAGGACGAGATGGACGTGGTCATTACGGTGCCGGAGGCCGCGGCTTGAGCGGCCCGTCGAGCCTGGATGCGAGGCTCTGCAGCCTTGAAGCGGCCCTCTACTCGGCGGGGCGACCCCTGGGCCTGGAGGACCTCAAGTCGGTGCTGGGGTCCACCTCTGAGAGGAGGGTGACGAAGCTGGTAGGGCAGCTAGCCGGGAGGATCGCCAGGAGGGGCGGCGCCCTAGAGGTGGCCACCCACGACGACGGCAGGGTCAGTTTGCAGCTGAGAGAGAGCTTCGACGACATGGTGAAACAATTCAGCCATAGACCCCTGCTGAGCGCGGGGCCCCTGAGGACCCTCAGCTACATAGCGTTCCACCAGCCCGTGGACCAGAGGCAGGTCATAGCGGACAGGGGCGCCCACGTCTACGGCAGCCTGAGGATGATGGAGAACATGGGGTTGATTCACAGGGAGCGGACGGAGGACAGGAGCTTCGTCATAACGACGACGGCCTTCTTCGGGGACTACTTCGGGTTCAGCCACAGCCCAGACAAGAGCAAGTTGGAGCTGAAGCGGATATTCCGTGAGCTGAAGATCCATAAGCTGGAGAACGGGGGCCTCAACGGGTTCGAGGACCTGTTCGCGGAGGGCGACGAGGCGGGGGGCCTTGAGGACGTGGAGTCGTTCCTAGCAGACTCTGGGGATGGGCTCCCCGAGGGGCTTCCGGAGTACCCGGGTGCCCCCCACGAGGGTTCTAAGTAGGACCATGCCGGGGCGGTCGCCCCGGACCTCGCCGATGATCTCGGCGTCTCTTCCGTATTTTGTTGCTTTGACGGCGGCGAGCACCCTGTCCGCGTCGTCCCCCTTTACCACTATGATGGCCTTGCCCTCGCATGTGACCTCCAGGGGGTCCAGGCCCAGCATCTCTGAGGCGGCGCGGACGCTGGGCTTCACGGGTATCCTGGATGCGTCCAGCCAGATGCTGGCGTTGCTCTTGTAGGCGACGTCGTTGAGTGCCATGGCGAGGCCGCCCCGGGTGAGGTCCTTCATGGCGTGGACCTCGCCGGCGTCTGTGGCGGCGCGGGTGGTCTCGTGGATGGGGGCCACGTCGGATACCAGCTCGGTCTCGAAGCTGAGGCCCTCGCGGCGGGACATGAGGGCTATGCCGTGGTCGCCCACAGTGCCAGTGAGGATGACCTTGTCGCCGGGCTGGGCCTGGCTGTCGAGTATCCTGGGGCCGCGGAGGATGCCGACACCTGCGGTGCTGATGACAATGCGATCGAGGGTGCCGTGGGGCATGACCTTGAAGTCGCCCGCGATGATGGCGACGCCGGCCTCCTTGGCGGCCGCGTTCATGGACTCGACGATGGTTTGGAGGTCCTTCATGAGGAGGCCCTCCTCTGCGATGATGGCGTCCAGGACCGCGATGGGGTCCGCGCCCATGACGGCCGTGTCGTTGACGGCGCCGCAGACGGCTAGGCGGCCCAGGTCGCCACCAGGGAAAAAGACGGGGTCAACGGTGTGGCCGTCGATGCACAGGATGACCTCACGGTCGCCGACGCGGATGCTGGCGCCGTCGTCCAGGGCGTCCAGGGCTATGCCGTCCGCTGCCTGCCTCTTCTCGAAGACCTTGAGGAAAAGCTGCTGGATGAGGGTCTCCTCTGTAGCGCCCCCCGCGCCATGGCTGAGCTTCACGGTGTCGTCGGTCATGGGTCTCCGGTGTATGGGGTGCGCCTCGGGTGATATATATTGCTGGTTTGTGGGGCTGCTGCGGGCCTGTCTTTGAGGGTGTTCGCTCCGCTTCTTATATGTTCGCTCGTAGCGAACGTTCGCTGTTAGCGAACATTTATAAAGTGTAGCGAACAGGCTAACGTGATGAGGAACGCGAAGAACATCTTTGAGCCGAAGGCGTCGCGTATCCTGAGATGTTTGTTAACCAATCCGGGTGAGGCTTGGAGTGTTAGGCGGATAGCGGACGAAGCTCAAGTTAGTGTCGGGTTCACCCACGCTGTCACCGTTTCCCTCCTGGAACAGGGCTATGCCGCGAGAAATGAAGGAAACAGTATCGAACTGGTTAACCCGATCAAGCTCCTTGAAAGGTGGGCCAGCTACCACCAGTACCTACACGAAAACCGATTCGAAGATTACTATACGTTCGAGAAAAGCATAGAGAAATCAATGGAATGGCTGGGTAAGGTGTCCTCACGTTACGCCTTGACTACATTATCCGGGGCTTACTTAGTGTCGCCCTACGTGAGACCCGCGGTCGTGGAGATGTATGTGGGAGACGAGGACCAGAAAGAAAGCATTGTTAAGAACCTTGACCTGAGGCCGACAGCCAGTGAGGGTAACGTCCGCTTGGTTCATCCCTATGATGAAGGCGTTTTCTACAAGGCCCAGGACATTGATGGCGTAATGATCGTATCCGATGTTCAGCTCTACGTGGACCTCGTCAACTACCCGTCGAGGGGAGAGGAGGCGGCCCGAAGCATACTTGAGAAGATTAAGGGTGCTTGGAGCGCGTCATTGCTCGGGGGCCAGTGATTGTACGACAGGGACCTGACCGAGGCTTCGAAGGGCGCGCTCCTCGAGCTGTGCATGGCCCTAGGCCACTATAAGCGCGAGTTCGTCCTCGTTGGCGGGTGGGCGCCTTACTTCCTTACTAGGCAGCACTTCGACCACTGCGGCTCCATAGACATTGACTTCGCTGTGAAGCCGTCGATAATCCCCAGGTACAGCACCATTAAGGAGGTGATTGAGGGCCTCGGCTACAGGGTTACCGGGAACCCCTTCAG
Source organism: Candidatus Bathyarchaeota archaeon RBG_13_60_20 (assembly GCA_001775965.1). GTDB lineage: Archaea > Thermoproteota > Bathyarchaeia > TCS64 > TCS64 > RBG-16-57-9. The sequence goes on from MEZG01000051.1 coordinate 10,377, forward strand.
GTTTGAGAGGGGCCTCGATACGGTGAGTGGGAGAAGCTTCACGATCCACCTCGATCTGCTGACCGAGCCGGGGCCTGTCTTAGGCCAGGAGTTCCTCGTTGAGGTTCAGGAGGACCTCCGAGCGTGCCTCATCCCGGGCATCGGCACGGTCTTCGATCACTGCTATGAGCAGGAGTTGGAGGCGACGCTTCCAGGGGGAGGAGAAGCCAGGCACGCTGTGGATGTGGCGGACATCGTGGGGGCGTTGGCTACGAAGGGTAACGCCTTGCCTAGGTTGAAGGACAAGGACAGTTACGACATCTATGCCGTGGCGGGGCACCATGAGGGGTCGCCGATGAGGGCTGCTGAACAGTTCAATACGTTAGTCCGGTCGAAGGGCAGCGAGGGTGAGCCTACGATTGCACGGGCTTTGCGGAACATCCAGTATGGCTTCTCTTCGCCCAGTCGGTACGGGTGCTTCTCTGTTTCCAGGTTCATCGGTTCAGACGGGTTGATCCGCAGCGACGCCCATCAGAGGGTGACGGCGTTCATGGACAATTTAACAAAGGAGCAATAGAGTGAGCCTATTTCGAAACCCGCCCACCCAACACCCAGTGCAACGTTTTTATACAGCCCCAGAGACTAACCCCCACAACAAAGAGGCACACCCATGGCCTGGCACGACGCACTAACCAAAAAGAAACCCACAGGCGGCAAACGAAGAGCCTACAGATCCAAACGCATCTTCGACCAAGGAAGACACCCAGTAGAAACCACCCTCG
>MEZG01000051.1:11184-11466 GCA_001775965.1 Candidatus Bathyarchaeota archaeon RBG_13_60_20
ACCAAACTCGTCAAAGCAGCCACCGTCAACGTCACCGACCCCAACACAGGCCGCACAGAACACCTCGAAATACTCGACGTCATCAGCAACCCCGCCAAGGCCGACTACAACCGCCGCGGAGTCATAACCAAGGGCACCATCATACGCACCGAGAAGGGCCTCGCAAAGATCACATCCCGGCCCGGCCAGGACGGGGCCCTCAGCGCAGTCATACAGGAAGAGTAACGCTCAAAGCCCCCCAACCCTAATACATGTGATTCAAATGAGAGGAAGGGGCAAACT
>MEZG01000052.1 GCA_001775965.1 Candidatus Bathyarchaeota archaeon RBG_13_60_20
GTGATATCCCTTCGATTAATTCAGTCTCTATCTGTTTCAACAGGTTACGTGAAGCATTCAACTCTCTACTTTCGAGCATAGTCACGTATTCTTTCAGTTTTTCAGCTAAAAAATAATACTCATCGAAGGGTCTAGCTTCGAAAACTCCAATATAACTCAGTAAAACTATAGTGAATATACTTGAAATCACATTACCGCGGGCCTGTGCTAATGAACGGCTAAATGAACCTCTACTCACCTTATTACCTCTAAAAAACGTTTTTTGGCTAAAAGAAATCTTATCATCTGATATTACGTCTGTTAATAAGTCAATTACAAGTGTTTCGAACTGTACTCTCGTTAAATTACTGTTTTTTAATAACAAGTCAGCAATTGGGTCTTGAAAAGTTTTTTGTATAATATTCTGGTATCCTTCTAATGCCATATCAATATAACCTCACAATTAATATCAGGGTCATGAGATATAACGTTGTCTACAATATTGTATACCAATATAATAGATCTCAAATAGATATTTATAGCTTCCCCTACAGTAAAACGTTGACAAATTATTTAAAAAACGTTTAAAAAATAAATATTAATTAACAAAATTAAGCAATAAAAGGGGTGGAAGTGTTTATTACACCTTAGCTCGCGTCATCTAAACATGGTTTCAGCCAATGACCTTGAGATAAACACTGAAGAAATTGAGTTGAAAATCACTGAATTCATCGCTGAAAACGTAGAGAAGGCGGGCTTGAAAGGAGCTGTGGTAGCCGTGAGCGGCGGAATAGACTCTGCCGTCGCACTAGCGCTGACAGTTAAGGCCCTTGGACGCGAAAAAGTGACGGCTATCACCCTTCCGGACTGTGACGCCACCCCCGAGTGTGATATCATGGATGTGATGCAACACTGTGTGAGCCTCGGCGTCACGTGTAACACGCTGGACATCACGCCGATATTACATGTGATGCGCGGTACATTACCCCACTATAACGCCACGGACCGTGTGCCCAGCGGAAACGTAAAGTCCAGGGTAAGGATGATCGTGGCCTACCACTACGCCAACAGGCTAAACAGGATGGTTATGGGCACCTCCAACAAGACCGAGCTCCTGACCGGGTTCTTCACCAAACACGGCGACGGCGGCGTGGACATCATGCCCCTCGCCGACCTATATAAAACCCAGATTAGGCAGCTTGCCAGGCACCTGAACGTGCCAGAGAACATCGTGACTAAGCCTCCATCGCCGGGCTTCTTCCCCGGGCAGACCGACGAGGGGGAGCTGGGTATAGACTACGCGACTTTGGATCTCGTTCTCTACAGCCTGGACAAGGGCGTGGACGCAAGAAAAATATCCGAAGACCTAAAGATTACGTTGAGACAGGTGGAAGCCATCCAGACGAGGATAAAGGCAAACGAACATAAACGGCGGCCTCCACTAATCTTAAGACTAACCTAGAAGCACTCCTATTCGAAAAGAGGGAGAGACATGGGACGTAAAAGACAGAAAGTAGTGAAGATCATAAAGAAAAAGCTGCCAGACCAGTACCTTTGTCCTAACTGCGGCATGAACACCGTTGGCATCGTACTCCACCCGAACGAGGGCCTCGCCAGAATCATCTGCAGCAACTGCTCCCTCAAACAACAGTTCCCGGTCCCAGAGAACACGGGCCCCGTGGACGCCTACTGCATCTTCGTAGACAAGTACTATGGCGCTCAGGAGCCCCCCAAACAATGACGGGTAAAGTGGAGAAGCACCTACTCAAAAAGATCAGAGAAGACGGATGTATTCACATCACGCTCGTCGACCCGGATAAGAGCCTTGGATGCGACTGCGCGACGATATCCCGTGAGGCCGAGAAAGGCGGCACGGCAGCCATAATGGTAGGTGGCTCGACCCTGGCTGCCAAGGAGGACCTCGACGCCGCCGTACAGGAGATCAAGGAGAAGGTAAAGGCTCCCGTGATCCTTTTCCCCAACGGTCCCATGGGGGTTAGCCGGTACGCTGACGCAATCTGGTTCATGAGCCTCCTGAACAGCCAGAACACTTACTACATTATAGACGCCCACGTGATAAGCGCCCCCCTCGTGAAACGGTACGGCCTCGAGGCCCTACCCATGGGCTACATCATAGTGGGGGAGGGGTGCGTCGCCGGCTACATAGGCCAGGCCAGGCCCATCAGCTACAGGCACCCCGAGCTGGCAGTAGGATACGGCCTCGCCGCCGAGACCCTTGGAATGAGGTTCGTATACCTTGAGGCGGGATCCGGAGCCAGAGACCCCGTGCCGCCCCTCATGGTGAGCACCGTTAAGAAGCACCTGGGCGTACCGCTCATCGTCGGCGGAGGCATCAGGAACCCTGAGGCAGCAGCCGCGGCCAGCAACGCGGGCGCTGACATAATAGTGACGGGCACCCTGGTCGAGGAGGACAGCCGAGTCAAGGAAAAGATAGGCGCCATCGTCGAAGCCATAAAGAGGAAACCGTGATACCGGGTCCGCTCTAAGCGGCTCAGGTAAAGGTAAAGAGGCTGCTCAACCAGTATTATTCCTTGATAAGGGCCAGCAGGGTAGAGCGGTGAATTGATCGAAGTCAAGATGCCCCCAGCCTACAGAAAGTACTTCGCAGAGCTAGAGGGCAGGCTGAACAGGTTGTACGAGGTCGCCAAGGTGGCCCGGAGCAAGGGCCTGGACGCCACCCTGCATCCGGAGCCCGAGATAACGATGGACATCGCGGACCGCATTGAGAAGCTCATCGGGCCCAAGGGCATCACCCAGCGGATGCGGGAGCTGGAGGGCATGAACCGCCAGGAGATGAGCTTCAAGATAGCCCAGGAGATAGCCCTGGGCAGGTTCGGCTCCATGGAGAGGGAGAGGGCCGCGGATCAGGCCATAAGGACGGCCCTCGCCATCATGACCGAGGGCGTAACCATAGCCCCAATCGAGGGCATACCCAAGATCGTCATAAAGCAGAACTCGGACCGCACCGAGTTCCTCAGCGTCTACTTCGCGGGCCCGATAAGGCCGGCGGGCGGCACGGCCCAGGCCCTGACCCTCGTCATCGCCGACATGGTGCGCAGGTCCCTCGGGCTTGAACGCTACCAGCCCAGCGAGGACGCCGTCAACAGGTTCATCGAGGAGGTGCGCATCTACGAGCGCAACGTCAGGCGGTTCCAGTACCACGTCACCGACGAGGACCTGGAGCTAGCCCTGAAGAACCTCCCCGTGGAGGCCACGGGCGTCTCCACGGACCCCTTCGAGGCGTCCAACTACAGGGACGTGCCCGGCATAGAGACCAACAGGCTCAGAGGCGGGGCCCTGATAGTTGTCGTAGACGGCGTTGTCGGTAGGGCGCGTAAGTTGTGCGGCGTCTGCGACAGCATCGGCATTGAAGGATGGGAGTGGCTTAACAAGCTGGGTAGGAAGCCCGGCAACGGAGACGAGGAGAACAAGAAGCCCACCGCCGCGTTCATGGAGGAGATCATCGTGGGCCGCCCCGTCTTCAGCTTCCCCAACACCCCGGGCGGCTTCAGGCTCAGGTACGGGCGGGCCCGCACCACCGGGCTCGCCGCGTGCGGGGTCCACCCAGCTACAATGCTGACTCTGAACGGCTTCATGACCACTGGGCTCCAGCTGAGGATTGAGCTTCCCGGCAAGTCGGCGGCCGTCTGCCCCGTGGACAGCGTGGAGCCGCCCGTCGTGCGTCTCAAGGACGGCAGCGTCGTCAGGGTGAGCGACGAGGAGACGGCCCGCAGGGTCTACGACCAAGTGGACAGGATACTGTTCAACGGGGACATACTCATCAACGCGGGCGACTTCATCCAGTTCAACCACCCTCTGCTCCCGGCCGGATACGACGAGGACCAGTGGCGTTACGACGGGGAGTACGCGCTTAGGGCCGTGGGGGACAAACCCGCGGAGGAGCTGACCGGGATCAGCGAGGAGCGGATACGGGGACTGATGAGCGCCCCCTTCGGGGCCCCGACGCCAGAGGAGGCCCTGGCACTGACGCGGATCGACGCGCCCCTCCACCCTAGGTACACGTACGACTGGTCGAAGGTGTCCATGGACCAGCTGCTGAGCCTCAGGAACAGGCTGGCCGAGGGCTGGGCGGAACAGGAGATACGGCTCGGCCCCGAGGACAAGGGGACGCTGGAGATCCTCCTGGTGCCCCACGGGGTTAAGGACGGCATGGTGGTTTTAGACGAGGCCGCGCCCATTCTCGAAAGGTGCCTAGCATTAGGTTCGCGCTACGTGGAGGCGAAGGAGACGGAGCCCCTCGCCCAGGTGAACGTTTGGGCGGGGTTCAGGGTCAAGGAGAAGGCGTACGTCTACGTGGGGGCCCGCATGGGCCGTCCCGAGAAGGCCAAGGAGAGGAAGATGAACCCCTACGTCCACGGCCTGTTCCCGGTGGGCAACGCGGGGGGCCCCCAGAGGGACATCACCAGGGCCAGGAAGGGCGAGAAGGTCCGCGTGGAACTCGTCCAGAGGGAGTGCCCCGCGTGCGGCTACTACTCCACAACTCCTCTCTGCGAGAACTGCGAGGGCCTCACTATCGCCGTCAAGAAGTGCCCCAGGTGCAGGAGACCCGTAGAGGGCGACAGGTGCCCAGCCTGCAACGTGGAGCCCGTGGAGTACGAGTGGCTTGAGCTGGACCTCCGTGAAGAGCTGGATAAGGCGCGCAGACACGTAGGCGGCAGTATCCCCGAAAGGATAAAATGCGTAAAAAGGCTGATGAACGAGGCAAGGGTGCCGGAGCACCTGGGCAAGGCCATACTAAGGGCCCGGTACGACCTCAGCGTATTCAAGGACGGCACCCTCCGCTTCGACCTCACGGACATACCGCTGACCCACTTCAAGCCCTCGGAGGTGGGCGTCCCCGTAGGGAGGCTCAGGGAGCTAGGGTACACACACGACATCGAGGGGGAGCCCCTTGAGAGGCCGGACCAGATGCTGGAGCTCATGGTCCAGGACATAGTGCTCCCCGAAGATTGCGGGGACTACCTGGTCAAGGCGGCCCGGTTCCTGGACGACGAGCTCCGCGACCTCTACAAGCTGGAGCCCTATTACAGCGTGGAGAATAGGGATCAGCTCGTAGGCCATATAGTAGTGGGGCTGGCGCCCCACACGTCGGCCTCCATCGTCGGCCGCCTAGTAGGGTGGAGCAAGGTGAGGAACTGCTACGCGCACCCGTACTGGCACGCGGCCAAGCGGAGGAACTGCGACGGCGACGAGGACGCAGTCATGTTGGCGCTGGACCCGCTGCTGAACTTCTCGAAGGCTTACCTACCGAAGCAGAGCGGCGGCCTCATGGACGCGCCCCTCTTCATAATCCCCAACCTAATCCCCGAGGAGGTGGACAAGGAGAGCCACAACGTGGACGTGGTGGGCAGGTACCCGCCGGAGTTCTACGATATGGCCATGAGGGGCGCCAAGCCCGGGGACTTCGAGGGCCTCGTGGACACCCTCGGCGGCAGGCTGGGCACCCAGGCCCAGTACGCAGGCTTCAGCTACACCAAGGAGTGCAGCGACATCAACCTGGGCAGCCACCACGGCGCCTACAACACGCTGCAGACCATGCTGGACAAGCTGGATAGCCAGATGGACCTCACCCGGAAGCTCCGAGCCGTGGACGGCCAGACCGTGGCGCTCAAGATACTGAACAGCCACTTCATGAAGGACATCGTGGGCAACCTACGCGCCTTCACCAAGCAGGGGTTCAGGTGCGGAAAGTGCAACAAGAAGTTCAGGAGGCCCCCGCTGAGGGGCATGTGCGACAGGTGCGGCGGCCAGATCCAGATGACGGTCCACAGGGGAGGCATCGAGAAGTACCTTGAGCCCGCCGCCCGCTTAGTGGACAAGTACAACCTGGGCGACTACTACACCGACCGCTTAGAGCTCGTGAGGGAGGAGCTGGACAGCATCTTCGCAGCCGAGAAGCCGCAGGTGGAGGCCCACCACCAGTTCAACCTCACGGACTTCATGAAGCCCAGGGAGAGGAGGTAAGAAAACCCTTATTACTCATGCCCCGTGTACCCTTTGCGAGCAACTATGAGTAAAAGAAAAAAGCAGAGCGGCACAGGGATGCCTCAGAGCAGCGCGGGTCTCATGAGGTTCTTCCAGGACGAGACCAACGGGGTTAAGATACCGCCCGAGTTCGTGATCGGCGCGTCGGTGGTGCTCATAGCTGCTGTTGTGCTGGCGAAGATATTCGTCCCGCTTTAGGCGGGCTCCGCGTAGCTATTACGCCGTCAACATTCAACGCTTGTGCCTCGGGGTGCCTGAAGGTGGAGAAGCCCGTGTCTGAGCCCAGCAGGAGGAGGAACCTCGTCATCATGGGCGTGAAGCCCATCATGAACTACGTGGTGGCCTGCCTGACCCTGTTCAACTCCGGCTCCGAGACGGTCCTCATACGGGCGCGGGGCAAGCACATCAACAAGGCCGTGGACCTCGTGGAGCTCCTCAGACGCGTGTTCCTCAAGGACGCAGTCGTCAGGGACGTCAGGGTGGGCACGGACACGCTGAGGCGCGACGATGGCAGGGACGCCCAGGTGTCCATCATCGAGATCATCCTGACACCAGGCTAAGGCAGACTTTTAAGCCCTAGACGTCAAGTTCAGGTGAAGGGTGTCAGGTTTGTCGTATCCAAAGATCAAGATAACCCCGCCCGGACCTAAGGCGAAGAAGGTCGTTGAGAGGGACGCGGCGGTCATTTCCCCCAGCTTCGGAAGGGCCTACCCCCTGGTCATCGAGCGAGGCGAGGGGAACATAGTCGTGGACGTGGACGGCAACGAGTTCATAGACATGAACGCTGGCCTGGCCGTCTGCAGCGTCGGCCATAGCCACCCCAAGGTGGTTAAGGCAATCAAGGACCAGGTTGACAGGTTCATCCACTACAGCTACACGGACTTTTTCTACGACGGCTACGTTAACCTGGGCGAGGTCCTCCACGACCTGGTGCCGGGGAAGCACAAGAAAAAGTTCTTCTACGGCAATAGCGGCGCCGAGGCCATCGAGGCCGCCATGAAGGTGAGCCGCTGGCACAGCCAAAGGCAGGGCATGCTGGCGTACATAGGGAGCTTCCACGGCCGCACCATGGGCGCCGTGAGCCTCACGGCCTCCAAGCCCTACCAGAGGCGC
>MEZG01000053.1:0-2533 GCA_001775965.1 Candidatus Bathyarchaeota archaeon RBG_13_60_20
CGGGTGGGTGACCTTCGTGGCCCTCGGGGACAGCCTGACGGCGGGCTTCATGTCCCCCGTGGGCGCCTCTGGGCCCAGGTACTACCCCTACACGGTGGTCCTGGAGGCCCTGGCGAGGCGGGGGCTCGGCGAGGGCTGCGGGTTCCGCGTCGTCGTGGTCAACCAGGGGGTCGACGGGGACAGCACGGACGGGATGCTGGAGCGGTTCGACAGGAGCGTCGCCCGGGAAGAGCCCGACTATGTTATACTGTGGGCCGGGATAAACGACCTGTACGCGGGCAGGAGCCCCGAGCACGTTGCGGGAAACGTGGCCGAGCTCACCGAGAGGATCACCCGCATCGGGGCCGCTCTCATCCTGTGTGCCGTCACCCCCGTGGAGGGTTCGCCCCACCTCAACGAGAGGATAAGGGCGCTGAACGCCCTCGTCCGCGAGCAGTGTGATGAGGGCGGGTTCAGTTACGTGGACCTGTACTCGGCCACCTCCGGGCCGGACCAGAGGCTGGACCCGCGGCTCTCGGACGACGGCGTCCACCTCAGCCAGGAGGGTTACCGGGTCGTGGCCGGGACCATTTACGAGGAAGCGGTGAAGGGAGCCCTGATAAAACTGGCTGCACGGGGCTCCTAGGCGCTCAGCCTCGCGCCTCGCAGCATTTATAACGATCATCCTCGGATACGTGGTGAGGCTTGGGAGATGCCAAAGAAGAGAAGTAGCGGAGGACGCAGCAAAGGAGGGAAAGGGCGGTCCGGCACGGTCCAGTGCAGCTACTGCGGCGCCCAAGTACCAAGGGACAAGGCCAAGAGGGTCACCAGGTACACTAGCCTGGTGGACTCCAAGATATTGAAGGAGCTGCAGGACCAGGGTGCGAGCATAAACCGCACCAAGACGATCAAGTATCTCTGCATCAGCTGCGCCGTCCACCGCGGAGTAGTGAACATCCGCGCCAAGGAGGACAGACGCTTCGTCCCGCGGCGCAGGAGACCTAGGGGCCCCTCAGACTAGCGGGTCTCAACTACCTTTTTGAAGTACATTCCTCTCTGCAACACCGTGGCGTGGGCCAAGGCAGCTATCATGATTACGCCGTAGTTCAGAGATGGTAACCACCAGTACGATGCAAGACTCGCGGCAGCCAGCAGTACCATCCGCTCGGCTCTCTCGGCGAGGCCCACCCCCGTCATCTTGACGCCCTCGGCCTCGGCCCTGCTCCTGCAGTAGCTCACCATGAGGGAGCCGACGAGGGCGGCCAGGCCGACCCAGGCGTCGCAGAGGCCGCCCAGTATGAGACCCGAGAATGCCAGGGCATCGCTGTACCTGTCCGAGACGGAGTCGAGGAAGCCCCCGAGCCTGGAGGCGTTACCGCTGGAGCGGGCCAGCACCCCGTCCACGGCATCCAGCAGTCCCGAGAGGAGGAGGGTGGCGGCCGCGGCGACCAGCCTGAGCCTGTCGCCGCCCCAGGTCCCATAGAGCCACGCCGTTAGACATGCGACCGCTAATCCCAGGACCGTTACGTGGTTGGGGGTGAGCCCCGTACCGGCCAACGGCCTTACGAGTGACAGAACTGCTTTCTCGAACTGCTTCTTGAGGGAGCTGGACACCAAGCCTAACAGATATGGGCTGATCGTGGTTTAAGATTATCCTCGGCGCCAGGCGTCAGCTGCCCCTGTATCCCTGCCGCTGCCACCAGGCCGGTGGCCGCGGCCCCAACGATGCCGCGGCTGACGCCTGCGCCGTCGCCCGCAACGTAGAGGTTAGGTACGCTGGTCCTAAGGCTGGTGTCTGTGGCGATCCTCATTGCGTAGAACTTGATCTCGGGGGCGTATAAGAGGGTGCTGTCGCTAGCGACTCCGGGCATCACCCTATCAAGCATCTCCAGGCCCTCCGTTATGTCCATGGCTATGCGGCGGGGGTAGGTCATTGCTATGTCCCCGGGGGTCACGTCCCGGAGGGTGGGCTCCACGTGGCTGCGGCTCAGCCGGTCCCAGGTGCTCCTCCTGTGCCTGCGCAGGTCGCCGAGGCGCTGCAGCAGGGGCCTGTGGCCGCCTAGGGTGTTGGCCAGCTGGGCTATTCGCTGCCCGTACTCGGTGGTGTTCTCCAGGGGCTGGGTGAGGCTGACCCGGGTGATCAGAGCGAAGTTGGTGTTGGGGCTCCCGGTGTCCCTCATGCTGTGGCCGTTGGCGCCGAAGAGGCCGTCCCCGTAGGGTTCCCTGACGACGAAGCCGGCTGGGCAGACGCAGAAGGTGCGGACGAAGTCGTCGTAGCTGGGGGTTTGCATGTGGAACTTGGGGTCCCAGCACCCGTACCCGTGGATGATCCTGTCCATGGCCTCGTTGGGGACCTCGACGCGGACCCCCACGTCGATGGGGTTGTGCCTCATGGCGACCCCCAGGGTCCTCATCCTGTCTATGAGCCAGCCCGAGCCTATACGGCCCGGGGCCAGAAGGATGGCGTCCGCATTGAAGGTCTCCTGGTCGCAGGCCACGGAGGTGGCCCTCCCGGATTCCACTCGGATGTCCTGGGCCGGCGTGTTTAGCCTGA
>MEZG01000053.1:2587-3569 GCA_001775965.1 Candidatus Bathyarchaeota archaeon RBG_13_60_20
CGGTTTAAAGGGGTTGCGTTTCGTCGGTTGCCTTAAGAGAGGTTTAATCGCCCCCGGCTCGGTCGGGTCCGCGCCACCTGCCTGGACCCCAGTAAACCTTGTATTGGGGTTGGCCGATTCTTGATTGGAGTGAACACATCATGAGCTGCCACATATGCGGAGAGCCAGAGGAGATACTGGCGAGGTGCAAGGTCTGCGGCAAGAACTTCTGCGAGTACTGCGGCGACATGGAGAAGAAGACGTGCTCCAGTTGCCTGAAGAAGCCGAAGAAGCAGTAGCTCCAATTTTTCATTTGTTACCGGCCTTTTTCAGGAGGCTCCTGTGGTCGTTGATCTCCATGTAGGCCATGAACGTGCCCGGGAGGACGATCATGACGGCGTAGGTGGCTATAAGGCTGGAGTCGATGTCCAGGCCGAAGTATATAACAGCGAGGGAGAAGAGCATGAAGGCTGCGTAGAGCCTGACTGATCTGCGGATCACCCGGTTGACCCACTCGGCCGGGTACAGCTGGGTGAGGGTGTAGGGGTCGACAGGCACGCCCAGCTCGCGGTAGAGCTGCTCAAGGCGTTCCCCCCAGTAGAGGAACCCCGCCTCGCCCATCCTGGGTATCTCCTGGGTGAAGGTTATGTTCAGCGTGGCGCTGCTGCCGAAGCTGCTGATGCTGACCTCTATGTTCTTGGGGTTGCAGTCCCTGACGCCGAGCTGCAGCATGGTGCTGTGGGCCGGGAAGTGGGCCTTGATGGTACTGGGCGGCGCGGACTCCTTTATGTTGCAGGAGCTGTATCGGAGCCAGTGCTCAACGGCCTTGTATAGCTCCTCGGGGGTCGTCCCCCTCACAACGGCTCTCTGCTGGTAGGTCGTAGCTACTGGTAGCATCCCTGTATCATATAGTTTAGGTGAAATATAAAATGGGGGCCAGGCGATGTTTTGCGCCCCCAAGGCAATATTGCTTGAAACTGTTAAAACAAACCCTAAATACGGC
>MEZG01000053.1:3717-3990 GCA_001775965.1 Candidatus Bathyarchaeota archaeon RBG_13_60_20
CCGGGACGTCTACGACCTGGGCGACCACCTGGTCATAGTCACCAGCGACAGGATATCCGCCTACGACGTCGTTTTCCCCACGCTCATCCCGCACAAGGGCGCGAGCCTCCACGCCTTGAGCGAGTTCTGGTTCAGGGAGACCAGGGACGTGATGCCCAACCACTACGTGGAGTCCCTGGGGCCCAGGGCCATGAGCGTCCATAAGGCGGTGCGTGTGGACGTGGAGTGGGTGTGTAGGGCCTACCTGTACGGCTCCGCGTGGAGGGCGTACAG
>MEZG01000053.1:4182-6523 GCA_001775965.1 Candidatus Bathyarchaeota archaeon RBG_13_60_20
CAGGCTCTTCGAACGGTACAGGGGCGTGGCCGGGAGGGCGGGGCTCATCATCCCGGACTTCAAGCTGGAGTTCGGCAGGGTGGGCGGCGAGCTCATCCAGATAGACGAGCCGCCTACCCACGACAGCGCCCGGTACTGGGCCGAGGCTTTCTACAGGGTGGGGGAGCAGCAGGAGTCCCACTGCCTGGATAAGGAGTTCCTCCGCAGCTACCTAAGGCGCGTCGGCTACATGGGGGACGGGCCTCCGCCGGAGATCCCTGGGCCCGTCGTCCGCGAGGTGTCGAAGCGGTGCATAGCGTCCTACAAGGTGATAAGCGGCCAGGCCAGGCTGGGCGACTTCGACCTGAAGACCGTGGACGAGGTGCTGGAGGAGCTGGGGTGAGGCCCCGGGAGAAGTGCGGCGTATTCGGGGCCTATAGGACCGAGGGGGACGTCTTCCCGGTCTTGTACTGGGGGATGCTGGCCCAGAACCACCGGGGCCACCACAGCCACGGCTTCGCCACGTGCAGCGGCGGTATAGAGGCTTACACGCGCCTCGGTCTCATACCCGCCGAGAGGGCGCCAGGGGGTGAGGGCCCCAGGGTCCTGCCGGGCAGGGTCGGGGTGGCCAACGTCAGGTATGCGACCTCGGGGTCCAGCGGCGAGGAATCCCTCCGGTGCGACGCCATGCCCATCCAGGTGCAGGGGGCGAGCAGGGGTGTGGCCATCAGCTTCAACGGCAACATCGTCAATGTCCGCGAGCTCCAGGAGCGGGTGGGAGCCGACGCAGGCAGCTCGGACACCCACGCGCTGGCTCAGATCATCCTCCAGACTCTGGAGGCTGGGGGCGGCCTGAAGGACGCGGCCAGGGCCTGCATGGAGGGGATCGATGGCAGCTACAGCATCGTCGGTGTGACGGATGATGGCACCCTTTTCGCGTTCAAGGACCCCGTGGGGGTGAAGCCTCTCTGCTACGGCAGCGGCGGGGGGGTCCACGCATTCAGTAGCGAGAGCGTGGGCCTGGACATCAACGGCCTGGAGCACGTCCGGGAGCTCATCCCGGGAGAGCTCATGACCGTGGACGACTCCGGCGTAACGGAGGAGCAGGTGGTGCCCTGGAGGAGGCAAGCTTTTTGCGCCTTCGAGTTCGCATACTTCGCGCGCCCGGACAGCAGGTTCAACGGTAAGTACGTTTACCAGGCCCGTATGGACTTCGGCAGGGCCCTCGCCAGGAGCTTCAAGGACAGCGTGAACAGGTGCGACGTCTGCATAGGCATCCCGGAGACGGCCAACGACGCCGCGTACGGGTTCCACGAGGAGTCGGGGCTGCCCTGGGACCGGGCCACTAGGAGGCACAGGTTCGTGACCCAGAGGGCCTTCATCTCTAAGGCGGATGAGCGGGCGGACATCATCAGGCGTAAGGTGAACTTGCTCGGGGACAGGGTCCAGGGCAGGTACCTGGCCGTTGTGGACGACAGCATTGTGCGGGGGGACACCACCAGGGGCACCGTGGGGAGGTTCAGGGACGCGGGGGCCAAGGAGGTGCACCTGTTCATCACGTTCCCCCGGATCGTTGGGCCCTGCTTCTACGGAATCGACATGGCTACCTACGGGGAGCTCATCGGCGCCCACATGAGCCCTGAGGAGATAGCCGAGCACGTGGGCGCGGACAGCGTCAACTACCTGGGTGTGGACGAGTACGTGCGGGAGACGGGTATGCCCAGGGGCAAGCTGTGCCTGGGCTGCGTGACGGGGGAGTACCCGACGCCGCTGGCCAACAGGCTGTCCCGGGGGATGCGGGAGCGGCTCCGCAGGGGTGACTCGGAGAAGGGCCGCATATACGAGTAGCCTGGTCGTGGGTTTTCCCGGTTCTGTTCAGCTGGGTTTTACTCCATTTAAGGGGGGTGCCGTTTCGCTGCTTTCTCTAGGGGATTTTTTAAACATCCGTGTTAAGTCTCATGCACACCGGTAATGTCTCTTTCATCTGTGACAATGGGTCGTGTTTCGTCGCTCTCAAATTGTTAATTTCTCCCCATGCCCGGCATGTAGAATGACGCTTGCGGCGCAACGACCATGCTGGGGACTGGACACTTTGGTTGCTCTCACCTGGTGAGAATAATTTTAGGGCACAAGCCGACAACGACCATTTTAACAAAAACGTGTTAACGAACCGGAGCCTCAATATAGAGTATTAACTTGATATTCAAACTGTATAGACTCGTTATCGTTTGGGGCACCACAATCGCGATAACGACTACCCGCCAGAAGTTTAATCATGTCCAGAAGGTTGCCCCTCGCCTTAGCGATGATGGCCTACGCCATCTACATAATAGTCCCCACGCCCGACGAGCTTTTCCTACAC
>MEZG01000054.1 GCA_001775965.1 Candidatus Bathyarchaeota archaeon RBG_13_60_20
CGGCCTGATCCTCAACATCACCGCACAAGATGAGGATCTCACGATCATAGGAAACGAGTTACGTATCAAGCTGGACCCATCGGATTACGCGAGTCTAGCGAACCTCGACCTGGACCTTGAAGGTCAAAGCGATGAGACCTCTACAAACGTGACGGCTCTAATCGATTATCCAGGGTACCTGGGCGTCGACGGAAGCCTGGGATTCGTACTCGTTGACCCGCCCTACGGATTCGTACTGGATCTTGAGCTTGAGACGAAGCTTTACTACAGCTACTACGAGAGGGAGGAGCTGCTCATGATGATGGGCATGGTTCCGCTGCTCGAGACGCAGCTCTCATCCCAGATAATGAACGCGTCAGACGGGAACATTGTACTGGAGAGGTTTGAGCTCCTCGACTTCGAGGAGGCACTGGACCACGCGTCCTTCACCGTACGTTTGAGCCTGTCAGGTGATATACAGAAGGGTCTACAGTATGCGCTGGAGAGCATGGGGGCGGAGCTTTCCCCCGAGGAGGTTCTTGAGGAGGCCTACCCTCTATCGTTAGAGTCGTACGACTTCCACGTCACCTTCAGCGGTGACACGCTTGTTCTCGGGGTCGACTCGGGTGGAACCGTCGCAGGGGACCTCAACGGGCAACTGAACACGCAGAAAGACAGCTATTTGGAGGGGCTTCTCGAAGGCGGCGAACTGGATGAGCAGGATAGAGCCTTGGTCGCCCGCATGTTGCTAATAGATCTAAACGTGAATAATCTGAGGATCGAGTCGAGCACCACGTTTGAGGAGGACTCGTTCACGTCAACGTTCACCGTTGGGGGCCTAGAGCTGAAGCCCCCATCCTTCCAGGAGCTTCTGGCTCTTCTGGGGGAGCTATCTGGAAAAGAGTCGCTCGGGGACTTTAAGCTGGTGCTTGAGGGAGGGACAAGCGGTAACCAGTACGTCGTCTTCACCGTGCCGGCTAGCACCGAGGCGCCGATAGTGGAGGAGGAGCAGAGGGTCATCTGGGACATGACGGACATCGAGAACCTTGAGAACGTCACTTACGAGGTGAAGACCAAGCAGCTTGACACGACAACCATCGTGGTGGCCGGAGCGGTTGGTATAATAGCAATAGGGGCTGCCGGCCTGTTCTTCATGAGAAGAAAGGTATAATACTGGTTCCGTGCGCGCCCTGAGGTACACGGTAACTTGCCCTCTTGAACCACTAGAGTGAACATGTTCGCGTTAAAGCCCCCTCTTGAGGGTAAGTTTTTTAGAATCAGAGAAATATAAATCACCAATGACTGAGGAGGGAACGCGGCGAGGCTGGCTGAATCCAGCCACGATCTTTGCGGCTGCCTTACTGGTCCGGGTGCTGATCTGGTTACTGATTCCGGTCGACTGGAACTGGGACAGCTACCACCACTGGCAGATAAGCTACCTCAGCCTCAAGGTGGGGTTCAGCCAGGGGCGGCTCTGGGACCTCAACGGCTGCGAGTACATGTGGGGCATGGTGCCCCACCTGGCGGAGGCCGGACTGATGTGGCTGCTGGGCACAAGCTCCATCGTCCCGTACAGGGCGTTGAACGCCGCCCTCGGCTCGCTCAACGCGGCCCTCGTCTACTCCATCGGCAGACGGTTCTACTCGGATAGAACCGGCTTGCACGCGGGGTTCCTCGCCGCCCTCTTCCCGGTGGCCGCCATATTCGACGTCCTGGCGATGCAGGACACCTTGGCCCTGACCTTCGTACTGGCGTCGCTGTACCTAGTGAGGGACCGGCCGTTCTGGTCCGGCCTCGCCCTGGCCCTCGCTGCGCAGAGCAGGGCCGAGTACCTCGCCGCCGGGCTCCTCATCCAGGCGGGGTACTGCCTCAGGGAGAGGCTTCACACCGAGAGCCTGCCCTACGTCATGGGCTGGGCCCTTGGCACCGGGGTCTTCTCGGCGCACCTGTTCACGCAGACCGGCAGCCCCTTCTACCATCTCTACGTCAGCCTCCTCAACGTCTTCGGCGGCCTCGACCCCGCCAACGAGGGTAAGCCCTTCCTGAGCCTGGCCGCCTCCTGGGCCGCCCGGAAGCTGTCGGTGTGGCCCACCAAGCCCACGGGGCTCCTCATAATCACCGCGGCCGCGGCGGCACTGCTCCTGGTCCCCTACATGGCGTGGAGGCGTTGGTTCAGGTACCAGCCCCAGCTCTACTTCCTGGCTGTCACGGCGTTCCAGCTGCCCACGTTCATAACCTACCTGGGCTCGGACCACGAGAGCCTCCTTATCATGCTGAGGATGGCTATCCCCATCGCTGCGTTGGGGTACCCGCTGCTGGTTCACGCGTCCAACATGGCGTTCACGCTGGCGCGCCACGGGAGCATCAGGCTACGCCCCGAGCACCTGCTCCTAGCCGCCTCGCTGCTCTCCCTCGCATACCTTGTCCCAGCGTACCAGGGGTTCCAGGTGCACGCCCTGGACGCCTTCGCCTCCGCGGACGCCGTGGCAGCAGTGTACCGGGGCGGCGTCATCGTCTGTGACCACCCCACTATCAACTACAGGCTCGTGGAGGCGGGGGTCGTTGACGAGGGCAGCCTGCTGGGGAACCACTACGCCCCGGACCACTACGGGGTCAGTGAGCCCCGGGCGTACCTTGAGTGGCTCTGGGATAACAGCGTCACGCTCTGGCTCAGGTACGACTACAGGTCCGACGCGGTCTGGGGCGTCATCCAGGTAAATTACCCTCAGGTCTTGGAGCTGGTAGCCGAGACGCCGTGCGTCATGGTGTACGCCGTGGACAGGGCCGAGCTGGCAGCCACGCTGGGCCGTGGGAACACCCGATAGGTATAAACTAGGTATAAACTTTTATACTCCTGTTTACGATTCGCGCCACATAAAGGGTGAGTGGCCATGTCCAGGTACGAGGCGCTGGGAGTCAACGTCAGGAAGCCCGGGATAGAGAGGTTCAAGGGCGCCATCGAGAACCTGTACCCCGGGGCCTTCTGCGTCGTCCAGAGAGACCCTGCGGACCCTGAGGTGGGGCTGGTGACCCACACCGACTCCGCTGGCACCAAGCCCATTCAGGCGTACATCGGGTACCGGGAGACCGGCGACGCGTCCTGGTTCAGAGGCCTAGCCCAGGACGCCCTGGCCATGAACCTGAACGACATCATGTGCGTCGGAGCCGACCCCGTCACATTCGTGGACTACGTGGCGTTCAACACCCTCCAGATAGACAGGGTCGCGTTACTTGGCGCCCTGGCCGACGGGTTCCTAGGCTGCCTCGACACCATGAAGGAGGAGGGAATATCCTTCATGTTCGCCGGGGGAGAGACCGCCGACCTCCCCGACCTCCTCAGGACCCTGGACATCTGCGTCACCATGGTAGGCCGCGTCAGGCTCGCGGACGTGATCACGGGCGAACGGATTGAGCCGGGGGACCTCATAGTGGGCCTGAGGAGCGGGGGAGGGGCCAGGTACGAGAGGGGGATAAACAGCGGAATCATGAGCAACGGCCACACTCTGGCGCGGGCCACGCTAATGAGCCCCCTGTACGTGGAACGGTACCCCGAGGTCTCGCACCCGTCGAGGGGAAGGTACACCGGGCGCTTCATGTTCGACGACTACCTAGACGAGCTGGCCTCGACCGTGGGGGAGGCCCTACTCTCGCCCACAAGGCTATACGCCCCGGTGGCCAGGGAGGCGCTGAGGAGGGCGGGCCCTGGCGTCCACGGCATGGCCCACAACACTGGCGGGGGCCAGACCAAGTGCCTTAGGCTCGGCAGCGGCGTGGCCTACGTCAAGGACAACCTCCCGGAACCGGACCCCGTGTTCAGGCTCGTCCAAAGGGAGGGCGGGGTGGAGTGGCGCGAGATGTACCAGGACTTCAACATGGGCGTCGGCTTCGAGTTCATAGTGCACCCTGACTCTGTTGAGGACGTTGTCTCCGCCGCCGAGTCCTTCGGGGTTGGGGCCGCCGTCATAGGGCGGTGCGAGCGCTCCGGTGACAGTAACTCCCTGATTGTGTCCACGCCCATGGGCGACTTCCTGTACACTTAGCGCCTACTTTGAGGCCGCGGGCTTCGCGGCGAGCGTGTTGCCACAGTATATGCAGTAGAGGGTCTGAGGCACCTTGGACTTGCAGTGCGGGCATGTCACTATGCCTGGCGGCGGCTCCTCTTTCTCCTCCTCTTCTTCCTCCTCGTAGTCAATGCTCGGGGAGCCATCCAGGATGCTGGGCTCGCTCGTGACGACGACCTGGGGCGTGTTATCGTACCTCAGGTCGAAGAACCGGCTCTCGGTCTCTCTCCTAAGATCAATGGGTGTGGGCTCTTCGGCGGGGGGCGCCGGCTCCTCGATAGGAGGGGAAGGCACCACCGGCTCATGTGTAGGTGGGGCTGAAGGCTCCGGTACCTGCACAGGGGGGGACTCCTGCGGCGCCTCTATGAAATATAAGGGCAGGTCGGGCTCCGAAGGTGGTTCAGCGGGCTCAGGTGTCGGCTCGAACACGTGATCCAATCTAGGAGCCTGCGAAAACTCGGGCGGCAACGGGGAGAGGGGCTCTGATAGAGGCTCGATGGATGCATCCTCGTGCTCGGGCTCGGGGGGTCTTGTGAGGTTGATGGGCTCATGGGTCACCACTATTCGCGACTTGGGCGCCGACTCAGGGACTGTATTCTTGAGGCTTGCTTCGCGCCTGTTCCTCGTCTTCACATTGACTATGAGTACCAGGACAGCCAGGGCTACAAGAGCCGCTGCCATGAGCACGAATAGAAGCTCGTCGACCCACATGCGCCTACGTATACTACTTTAATGAATATATCTTTAAGCATGTGTTAGGGTGCGTGCGACGGAGTTTATACGTTTCTCGTGTCGGATCGGGCCGAGCCCGATGCTTGCTGGTGTAAAATGTGTGAAGCTTACCGCCCATCTATTGATCAATCAATGTTAATATGTTAAGCGGGGCACGCATGTTTCACGTTCTAGACGCTTGGTATCCGTCTTTTTCTGGTTATCAGCAGAATATCGGAATCATTGTGCGATTACAGATGATATAGAAGTAGGGTCGTTTTACTCCTGCTTCTCCTCCCTGTCACCGGGTTTCCTGAGGCTCGACCCGCCCAGTATCTCTCGGGATATCTTGTCTTTGAGCCTGTGGCTCTGCCCCGACTCTATGACTGACATGTCCTCCGGAGCTTTCCCCCCAGGCGATTATGCTTACGCTGCTCTTGGACATGTCTATGGGCACCACTTTGGGTTTCCTCAGCTCGGTCGGGGAGGTTTTATGCATGAGCGGCAAAGACGCTTTGAAGGGTATTTGAGAGACGCGTGTGATGGGTATAGAGCCGTGCTCTATACGGGTTGGCCTCAGCTTAACTCTGATTCATCACCTTTCAACCTAATGCCTTCACATCATCGGCCGAGAAATAGTGCACGGGGGTCGGGATAAGTGTGTCGAAAGTGTGGGGCTACTCTATCCTGAGCTGGGTGCCCTTGGACTCCTTCCGCTTCTTCATAAAAACGATCTCCAGGACGCCGTTCCTGTAGCTGCTCTTGGCGGCGTCCTCGTCCACCTCGGCGGGGAACTCCAGCTCCTTATAGTACTTCCTGGCGGGGTTGTCAACGTTCAGGGTCAGGCCGTGGGGCGTGGCGAGGAGCTTGATGTCCTGCTTGTCGACGCCGGGTAGCTCGGCCAGTATCTTCACTGTCTCGGCGTCCTCGATGACGTCCACAAGGGGCTCCCTGCGGTCCGTGAGGCTCAGCGGGGGCTCGCCCTCCCCGGCCAGGGCCGGCTTCATGTTCCCGAACTCCCTTATGATGGGCTTGCCGTCGGGTCCTATCTTGATGCTGTAACCGTAGACGAAGGGGCCGTACTCCCTGCGTATGGAGCCGTCGGGCTGCCGGACCTCCCGGTAGGCGTCGCTGGGGAGGCTCCCCTCCATGTCCATGAAGGCCTCGGTCATCTCCTTCTCCATCTCCTCCATCATGCGCTCGAAGTCGCCGAAGATGGATGAGCGGCGGCCAAAGCGTTTGAACCACTCGTCCCAGAAGCTCAATGTATCACCATGACCCCGTAGGAACTAAACTGATTTAAACCCTATCCTACAGTTTAAGAGCCGCCCGGCCCCGCATCAATACTGCCTTGACCATCCTCGTCAGCTACAGCGAGATAGCCCTCAAGAGCCGCCAGGTCCGCGCCAGGCTGGAGCGGCGGCTCGCCGACCAGATAGGGTTCATGTTGCGTAGGGCGGGTTACACAGGCTTCACGGTCCACAGGAGGTTCGGCCGCATCATCGTGGATGGGGCGCCCGGGGAGGCCGCGGGCGCAGTAGCCAGGGTCTTCGGGGTTGTCAGCGCCATGCCCTCAACACGGGTGAACCCCGGCCTGGAAACTGTGGTCCAGGGAGTGGCGGACGAGGCAATTAAAACAATCAGGCCTGGGGCGGGCTTCGCCGTCAGGGCCAGGGTGGTGGGCAGCCACAGCTACGGTAGCAGGGACTTGGAGGTGGAGGGGGGCTCCAAGGTCCTGGAGGCCATGAGGGACAACGGAGTCCACGTCAACTTAGACCGGCCCGACGCCACCATCTACGTGGAGGTCAGGGACAACGACGCATACATCTACTCTAGGATCATCCCCGGAGTCAAGGGCCTCCCCTACGGATCACAGGGCCGCGCCGTCGCCCTCTTCAGCGGGGGCATCGACAGCCCCGTCGCCGCGTGGCTCATGATGAAGCGCGGCGTCGAGACCCTGCCCCTCTTCATGGACCAGACCCCCTACGTGGGGCCAAGCTACCTTGAGAGGGCCAAGACGGCCTTTAGAACCCTGGCGGCCTACACCCCAGTGGAGAGGTTCAGACTGTACGCCGCACCCATGGGGCCCGTGATGGAGCGCATACTGGAGAGCCCCGAGCCCAGGTTCACCTGCGTCCTCTGTAAGCGCAGCATGTACAGGATCGCCGAGCTATTCGCCGGCCGCGAGAAGGCCAGGGCCATCGTGACAGGTGAGAGCCTGGGGCAGGTGGCCAGCCAGACACTGGAGAACCTCTACGTCCTGGACCACGCCGTCTCGATGCCCGTGCTGAGGCCCCTCGTGGGGCTCGACAAGGTGGACATCGAGGCCATGGCGAGGAACATAGGCACCTACGAGGTCACGGCGAAGATAGTCGAAGGATGCAAAGCAGTGCCGAGTAGGCCCTCGACAGCAGCCAAGCTGAACAAGATCGAAGCCCTGGAGAAGGAGCTTGACTTAGCCTCCATCTGCGCCGAGACGGCTGAGAGGGTGCAGGTAATGGACGAGTCGTGACCCGGAAAAGGTTAAACCATCGGGCTCCTCACATTGGCTGAGAACAGGCTTGTCGAATATACCCCCCGATGCCTTCCAGGACTCCGAGGAAATCGACTTCGAGGAGGACAAGGAGTTTTGGAACGAGTACAGGCTGGCTGACGGAACCACACTCAAGGTGAAGCTAGTGCTCCGTGGCGTAAAGCGCCTCAAGCGGTACGAGCCCGACGGCTCGCCCATATACGCCATTAACAGCATCAACGTCGTCAGGGCCGTGAACGTCCCCGAGAAGCTGAAAGCCAAACCCAAGAAGCCCGAGATGGCCCCCGTATAGGTGCAACTGAGTTGAGGATCGAGCTGGTGGCCCACACCCCCGACGTGGAGGCCATGGTGGCCGTCAGCATGCTCACCACCACCAGCGGGGCCCAGCCCAGCACCCTCCACGAGAGGCTCCTGGCTAACCCAGTGAAGGTGGGGGAGGTGGTGGGGCGGCTGGAGGTCCAGCACGGCAACGTCCTGGAGCACAACAGGCTCGTCTGGCTCGTGGAGGCCACCCGGGACGAGGCGCTCGATGTCATGCTCGACACACGGTTCCTCACGTTCACGGGGCTCGGGGGAGACAGGTGGCTCATGAGCGGAAACCTGAGGGCTGTGGCAGAGTATGCGAGCCGCAAGGAAACAGAGTTCACCCGGAGGCTCGTGGACTCCTTGAGGGAGGCCGCACCCACCATCCACGCCTTCATCAGGAGGGGCGCAGGATGAAGGCCAGGCTGCTTGCCCACACGCCGCTGGCCCTGCTGAGGGAGGCCTCAGGCGGCTTGGATGCAGAAAGCCTGCAGCCCCACCTGGGGTACACCTTCGCCGTTGAGAGGATCAGCAGGGCCTGCAGCCACCAGCTGGTGCGCCACAGGGTGGCTAGCTTCAGCCAGCAGAGCCAGCGGTACATCACGGTGAAGCGACTGCAGGAGAGGGTGGTGATGCCCCCCAGCGTGGAGAAGGCCGGGGGCGCCGAGTTCAAGGAGCTCGTGGGGGAGGCCAGTGAGGCGTACCAGTTGCTCGTGGACAAGGGGGTCCCCAAGGAGGACGCCAGGTTCGTGCTCCCCAACGCCGCCGAGACCAGCCTCCTCATGACCATGGACGGCCGGAGCCTGTTCCACTTCTTCGGGCTACGCTGTTGCAACAGGGCTCAGTGGGAGATCAGGGCGCTGGCCGACGCCATGTTGAAGGAGGCCCGGGACGCCGAGCCGGAGGTGTTCGACGCGGCGGGGCCCTACTGCTACCAGCTGGGCTACTGCCCGGAGGGCAGGTTCACATGCGGCAGGATGCAGGAAGCCTTGGACAGGTACCGGGCCTGATCCAAGAGTTATATGCTCATCGGGCCAAGAGTTTACAGTGATTCTTTCTTGGACGAGTTCGACAAGCAGGTACTCGAGGGTTTCGGCGACACCGTGGATAGAATAGTGGCGACGCCCTCAGGGGCCTCGCCTGTGCTCCGGAACGGGAGAGGCGGGCTCAGGCACAACAGGTACATCTGGATGAGGGTGTACGACGAGACCCGGGCACGTTACGGCAGGCCCCTGACGCTGCTGGCTGCCGAGAGGCTCCTGGAGCGCGTGGGCCCAGGGGACCACGTCCTCATACTCACCAACAGCCACGAGATGGATGGCCCCCCGGGCTCGGCAGCCCTGGCCCGAGCCCTTCTTGTGGGGCCTAGGGCGATCCCGGTTGTCATGGCCAACTTCCAGGAGGGCTCCAAGCACGAGAGAGCCCTCACCCAGAGCCTCACAGGGTGCCAGGTCATACCCGTTAAGTCCCGCGACGAGCTCCGGGGAAGCATCTGGACCCCCTACACGGCCCTCGTGTACAACTGGCCAACCATGACCATGGGCGAGGCAGCAGAGGCGTCGGAGAGGCTGCTGGACGAGCTCTACCCCAAGGCCGTTATCACAGTTGAGGCCACCAGCTGCAACGAGAAGGGTGTCAGGCACGGCGCCCTGGGCGGACCCAGCAACAGGGGCGACCCCGATGAGCGCATCGTCAGGTGGAACCAGCTTCTAGACGCCGCCAGGAGGCGCGGAGCGCTAACCATCGCCACCGGGGACAACGGCAACGAGTGCGGCTTCAACACGATCAAGGACATCCTGGTTAGGCACCACCCCTACTGTAGGGACTGCGGCTGCCCCTGCCACGGAGGCATCGTGTCGGCCACGGGTGCCGAGATCGTCATCCCGGCCACAAGCAGCAACTGGGCTGCCTACGGGGTGGAGGCATGCATGGCCCGGCTCTTGGGCAACCCTGACGTGTTGCACGACGAGTACACACACAGCAGGGTGCTGGTGAACTGCGCCAACGAAGGCATCCCTGACGGGGCCACGGCCATGGCCAGCCCCAGCACGGATGGGTGCAGCCGCGAGGCCGACATGGCCCTGATCACCCAGCTAAGGCAGACGCTCGCCATGAGCGTGAAGGAGATAGTCAGGGAGTCCAGGTGACACGCATCAGTACAGGTCCCTGTAGTATCTGTTCAGGTCACCTGCGAAGCTGCTGGGGAGCTTCCCGAATAACCTTATCTCGGTTATCTCCGGGTTCGAGTGGTTAGCTGGAACCGACCATGGGAGTCGTCAGGACTACGCCGGCGTGAACATGATGCCCTCCGATGAGGGCTGGCTCTCGCCCGTCTGCTGCACAACCTCGTGGACCTCGACGCGCCCCCACCTCTTGAATAGGTCAATCATCTCAGCGGGCAGTCTATTCATGCTTGCACGGGCCTTGTCTTTTTAAGGTCAAGTCTAGTCAATAAAGATGGATTGGGGCTCAGTCGCAGGGCTCCGGGTCACGTTCGAGGCTCCCCACGCAGCAGTGGATGCTGCCGCTGTTCCTGGGCCTGACCAGGCTACTTATGTTCACCTCGACGACCTCGACGCCTACGCTCTCGAACCACTTGGTGGCCTTGGGGTACTGGTCGGTGGTCAGCAGCTTCCTAGGCTCCAGCACGACGCCGCAGTCGGGTCCCTTCTTGAAGCCCCGGGTGTCGATGCTAATGAGGTCGTCCGGCGGCACGATGAACTCCCAGCCCATCTCCCTCCTCATCCACTCCGCTAGGTACGGATCGTAGAACTTGGGGTCCGCGACGCTTGTGTGCCTGTCTACCATGCTATAGTGGATGGTGCCCTTCCTTGTGCCGTAGCCGGGCCCGAACCTCACGTCAACCTCGGGATCCTGGACCCTGACGATATTAGCGTATTGCTGGTGGCCCCACTCGTTGGCCCTGCTGACCCCGGGGTCCCCCGTGTTGCCCCTCGGGTAATGGACCTCTATGATCATGTGCTTCTCGTCCAGCCAGCCGCAGGGGCCGCCCTCCACCATGCCGTCCCCGATGACCATGCCGACCACGGGGCACCCGGCCTCGGCCAGGGTCTGGTAGGTGGGCATCTCCTCGCCCTTCCTGATGTAGTCGTACATCCTGAGGATGACCTGCCCGTAGACGGCCGCGTGGCACACGTCGTCAGTGTATATGCTCTTCACCTGGTAAGGCGGATCGTTCGGGTCCGGCTTCCTTACGACCACCCTGACGCCTTCGGTCCTGAAGGCGTCGGCCAGGGCCTCGTGGTGGTGCACCAACTCGTCTAGGTCCGGCTTGTGGGGCATCCTCCACGCGTTGAGGCTGGACTCGTAAGGAGGCCACGGCGTTGGCTTACCAACCGAGAGGAACTCCTTACCCGGCCTGTGCAGGAGCACGGTCCTGAGCTTGCCTATCGTTGTATTGGCCTTCCACTTGCCGCCCCAGTACCTGGGCATCTCGTCCTCGAAGCCGCTGAGGACCTGGGGGTGGAGCCTGCTGTACATTTCGTGGAGCTCGTCCTCGGCCTTCTTGTAACCTGACATGGGTAAAACCATGCACAACTCCGCTTTAAAATACCCGCTGTCGAGCTAAGAGTCGCTGCCACCGAGGCTCCGGACGATGAACCTGGCCGCGGCGGGCAGCGACACAAGTATCAGCAGCAACTCAAGGTTAGCCTCCTTGAACGTGTTGACAGCAACCAGCGCCGACCGGGACGGATGCACGTAGGCCACCAGGAACGTGGAAACCATGCACAGGTAAGCCGCGAAGACGGCTATCTCGCCCCTCTTCGCCACCACGAAGCCGACGAGCCTACCCCATCCATGCATGGCCGAGCCAGTAGAAACACCCATCAACCCATTTTAATGGTTATGAACAGCCGACACGAGTCATCTATAGGTACCCGTATCAGGGTACCATGATACCTAACCCGGCTCCATCGCCGCCCATAGCACCCGACATGTAAACACCCCCATAGGATTTTACATTAAAATCAGG
>MEZG01000055.1:0-12210 GCA_001775965.1 Candidatus Bathyarchaeota archaeon RBG_13_60_20
GTCCCCCTTCAGGAACAGGGGGGACTGGAAGATCATGGTCACCCCCCTCCTCAGCTCCAGCATCCTATAGGCCGTGAGTGGCTCGCCCCTGTAGGTTATGCTGCCGGTGGTGGGCGCCTCCAGTCCCGCCAGTATCTTGAGGAGCGTCGTCTTTCCTGCGCCGCTCTGGCCTATGACGCCCAGGCACTCGCCCTCCGCCACGTCCAGGTTCACGGAGTCGAGGGCCCTCACGGCCCCGTAGCTTCTGCCCACGGATTCGAGCCTATAGATCGGCGCCATGTCAGCGCTCACCCATGATGTACCTGAGCCAGCCCTGCCTCCCGAGTCGCCCCTCCTGGAAGAAGGCGATGAGGAGGTTAAGCGTGAGCACTACGGCCAGCAGGATGAAGCTGAGTGCGAAGCTGAGGCCTAGCTCGCCACTGGCCGTCTCCAGGGCTATGGCCGTCGTGAGCACCCTGGTGACGCCCCGTATGTTGGCCCCCAGCATGGTCACGATGCCAAGCTCCGCGAAGGCCCTGTTGAAGCTTGAGACGAGGGCCAGGGTGACGCCGCTGTACGCCTCCCTCACGACGACCAAGCTGGCCTGGTACTCTGATGCGCCCAGGGTTCTGGCCAGGTCCCTGAGCTCGTTGCCCTTGCTCTCTATGGCGCTCACCGTGAAGCTCACGAGGATGGGCAGGATGAGCACGGCTTGGCCCAGGGCCATGCCCTGGACGGTGTAGAGGAGCCCCAGGGAGCCCAGAGGCCCGCTCCTGCTGAAGAGGGTCCAGAGGAAGAGGCCCAGGGTGACGGTGGGAACCCCCACCATGGCGTTGAACAGGAACTTGATGGTCCCCTTCCCGCGGAACTCAAGCATCGCTACGAGTATGCTGAGGGGGACGCCGACGAGGGACGCTATGAGGGTGGCGTAGCCAGCGGTCTGAAGGCTCCTGAGCGTGATCTCTATGACTGTCTTGTCCGCTGACAGGATCAGCCTCACGGCCTCGGATACGCCCTCGATTATGGGGGTCCAACTCATGGGTTATCACGGATAGGGATGGTTGAAAGGCTTAACGGTAGAGGCTCCCGGCCTGGTGCCTGTACTGGGTGGGGCACTCTGAGCCGTCGAGGTAGGCCTGCTCCTCGACCCAGGTGACTATGTCGCTTTCGGGGTTATCCAGCTCGGGCACCCAGGGCTTGAAGAGGGTCGAGCCGAACTCCTCCTCGCCGTAGGTCTCCAGCATGGCCTGGGTCTCGTCGCTCGCCAGGAACTGGACGAACAGCATAGAGGCATCGAACATCCCCCTCGGGCTCTTATCTGGGGCGCAGACGATGGCGCTGTACACGTTCAGGGTCTCCTCCCCCGAGTCCACCGCCTTCACCAGCTGAATGTTCCCGTTCTTGACGTTCTTCAGGTAGGTGGCCACGTCCGCCAGTGTGTAGGCGTCCTTCTCGTTGGCCAGCTGAAGCGTCGCGGTCATGCCGGCCCCCGCCTCTATGTACCAGGTGCCCCCGGAGCCGCCTGCAGGCTCCAGCTTGATCTCGTCGAGGCTGAGCCCCGTCATCGCCCAGAGGGCCTTCTCCTTGATGTGGGTTCCCGAGTTGTCTCCCCTGGACACCCAGAGGGCGTTCCCCGAGAGGCCCATCTCCCTGATCCTCAGCATGGCCTCCACGGGCCCCAGGCCCTCTACCCCAGTGGGGTCGCCTGCGGGGCCCACGATGATGAAGAAGTTGTAGGCGAATATCTTCCGGTTAACGCCGAAGCCCGTCTCCATGAAAGCCAGCTCCGACGAGGGGGCGTGGACCAGTATCAGGTCCGCGTCGCCCCTCTTGGCGGTCTCTATGGCGAGGCCGGTGCCCTGGCTGATGAAGCTCACGTTGTACTCCGGGTTGCTTGCCTCGAACCGGGTCTTTAGCACGTCGAGGACTCCGGTCTCGTAGAGGCTGGTGGTGGTTGAGACTATGAGGCTCTCCTTCTCCTGGGGTCTGGTCAGGTTCCAGATGAAGCCCCCCGCTGTGACCATGACGATGAGCGCAACCGCGATCATCACGTTCCTGTTTAACTTGAACCCCGCTAGGTTGGGCATACCCCTATAAAAGCCGAATGGTTTATTTAATCATATCGGCTTACTGTTCACGTTGATTCGACACCGATATATCCACCCATGCATAACAGATTCGAGTACTAAGCGAGGGCGGCAGACACCTTGAGCCAGCTATGGGACCCCTACGGCAGGCCCGTCACGAGCCTCAGGATCAGCCTCACCCAGAGGTGCAACTTCAGCTGCTTCTTCTGCCACCAGGAGGGCGAGCACGACCCCGGCGGAGAGATGACCCCGGGTGAAGTAGAGGCCATCATCAGGATCGCCTCAAGCCTCGGCGTCAGGAAGGTCAAGCTCACAGGCGGCGAGCCCCTGCTCAGAGACGACATAGTCGAGGTCGTGGGGAGGATCAGGCCCCACCTGGAGGAGGTCTCCATGACCACCAACGCGTCCCTGCTCCAAGGGATGGCGTGCAGGCTGAAGGACGCCGGCCTCGACAGGGTCAACGTGAGCCTCCATACGCTGGATGGGGCCACGTTCAAGAAGATCACGGGCGTGGATCAGGGGTCCATGGTGAGGGCGGGCGTCGAGGAGGCAGTCCGCTGCGGCCTAAACCCTGTGAAGCTCAACATGGTGGTCATGAAGGGCGTCAACGACGGCGAGGTGCCCGCCCTCATAGACTACAGTGTGAAGGTGGGCGCGGTCCTGCAGCTCATAGAGTTCCAGGAGCTGGAGCACGGCGCAGAGCACTACGACAGGTTGCACTATGACCTGACGCCCCTTGAGAGGAGGTTGGAGGAACAGGCTGAGAGGGTAGTTGAGAGGGAGATGCACCACAGGAGAGTGTACCACCTGGAGGGTGGGGCCCAGGTGGAGGTCGTCCGGCCCATGCACAACAGCGTCTTCTGCGCCTACTGCAACAGGCTCCGGGTGACCAGCGACGGCCGCCTCAAGGCATGTCTTATGAGGGAAGACAACCTCGTACCCCTCGTGGATCTAATCCGGGAAGGCGCGTCAACTGAGCATCTGGGGGACGCGTTCAGGGAGGCCGTGGCACGCAGGGCTCCGTACTGGAGGGAGTAGTGTGAAGGTCAAGGTCAGATACTACGCCAGCTTCAGGGACGTGACGGGCAAGCAGGAGGAGTGGCTAGACGTGCCTGAGGGCACCACGGTCCAGGGGATAAGGGAGCACGTTAGGGGCCTCTACGAGAGCATAGCCCGAAGGGAGCAAGTACTGGTGGCTGTGAACGGCGCCTTCCCGGCCCTTGACAGGGTGATAGAGGAGGGGGATGACGTTGCGTTCTTCCCCCCAGTGAGCGGTGGTTAAGTTGATCAAGATCCAGAGGGAGGACTTCGACGTGGGTGGCCTCCACGCGTCACTCAAGACCCGGGGCAGTGGCTGCGTCGTCACCTTCGTGGGCACCGTGAGGGACACCTCGGATGGAAGGCCCGTGAGCCGCATGAGCATCGAGGTCTACGAGGGCATGGCCCGGGCCCAGTTGGAGGCCATCGCAGGCGAGGCCGCGGACAAGTTCGGCGTGGATAGGGTTGAGGTCGTCCACAGGTACGGGGACCTGGAGGTAGGCGACAACATAGTATTCATAGGCGTCTCGGCGGGGCACAGGGACCAGGGCTTCGAGGCGTGCCGCTACATGATCGATGAGCTGAAGAAGAGGGTGCCCATATGGAAGAGGGAGTACACCCCGGACGGGGTCGTCTGGGTGGAGGGGGACAGGCGTGAGCAGGGACCAGGTTAGGATGATAGACGTCTCCGGGAAGGAGACGGTGCCCAGGAGGGCGACGGCTGTCGGGAGACTAAGACTCAAGAAGTCCACCGTGGATGCCATAAGGAACGGTGAGGTGAAGAAGGGGGACCCCCTGGCGGTGGCCGACGTTGCATCCATCATGGCGGTGAAGAAGACGAGTGAGCTCATCCCCCTCTGCCACCCGGTGCCCGTGGACGCCGTCGACGTTAGGTTCAGGCTGGGCGCCGACTACGTGGAGGCCGAGTGCACCGTCGCGGCTACCTACAGAACCGGGGTGGAGATGGAGGCGCTCACGGGCGTGGCCGTGGCGCTGCTCAACGTCTGGGACATGGTCAAGTACCTGGAGAAGGACGAGGGCGGCCAGTACCCCGACGCGGAGATAACCGGGATAAGGGTCAAGGAGAAGTGGAAGGGCCAGTGAACGCGGAGCATCCCAGGAACCAGGACGTGAAGACCGTGTTCGCGCTGCTCGTCACCAGCGACAGCCGCACCAAGGACGAGGACGAGACCGGCAGGCTGGCCGTCAGGCTCATAGAGGAGGCGGGGCACGAGGTCATACTCTACGACATGGCTCCAAACGAGAGTGAGAGGATAGAGTCGTGGCTCTGGGAGGCCCTGGGCCACCCCAAGGTCAGGGTCATCATCACCAGCGGGGGCACAGGCGTGGGCGCCAGGGACAGGACCGTGGACGTGGCCCAGACCATCTTCGAGAAGGCGCTGCCCGGGTTCGGCGAGCACTTCAGGCGCATCAGCTTCGACGAGGTCGGCCTCCCCGGCGTCTGGAGCAGGGCCGCGGCCGGCGTGGCCCGAGGCAAGCCCATCTTCTGCCTGCCCGGCTCCAAGGGCGCCGTCGGGACAGCCCTGGAGAAGATAATCCTGCCTGGACTGGGACACATGCTGTGGGAACTGGACCGGAGATGACCATGAAGCCCTTTGGCGAACTCACCACCCGTGAGGACGCCCTCAGAATTATAGAGGAGAACATTAGGCCCATTGATCGCACCGAGAGGGTGCCTCTCGAGGCGGCGGCGGGCCGTGTCCTCGCCTCCGACGTCATCGCCGGGTTCGACGTGCCCCCCTTCGACAGGGCCAGCATGGACGGGTACGCCGTCAGGGCAGCCGACACCGCGGAGGCCACCGAGGACGAGCCAGCCAGGTTCAGGCTTGTGGCGGTTCAGCACACCGGGGAGGTCTACCAGGGCCGCGTGAGGAGGGGCGAGTGCATGGAGATAGCCACGGGGGGGCCCGTGCCGCCGGACTGCGACGCCGTGGTGAAGGTGGAGGACACGTCCAAGGAGGGGGACCAGGTGCTGATCCGCGTACAGGTCGCAGTTGGGAAGGACATCTCCCCCGCTGGCGAGGACATGAGGAGGGGGGACAGGGTGCTCGAGGCCGGCTCCCCGCTGTCGCCCGGAATGGTGGGTGCCCTCGCTGCGCTGGGCCACGACTCGGCGGAGGTGTACCAGAGGCCCAGGGTCGCCATATACAGCTCGGGGCCCGAGATAGTGCCCCAGGGGCAGCCACTGAAGCCGGGCCAGGTGTACGACGTGAACAGCTTCACGCTTCAGGCCGTGGTCGAGGCCATGGGCGGAGTGCCCGTGAAGAAGGGGATCGTGGGCGACGACGTGGGGCTCATCGAGGCCGCCCTGCGCGACGCGTCAGGCTACGACATAGGAGTGTTCAGCGGGGGCAGCAGCGTGGGCTCCAAGGACCTGTTCGGCGAGGCCGTGGGCATGCTCGGCGTAGTCCACTTCCACGGCGTCAAGGTGAAGCCGGGCAAACCCACCCTCTTTGGCGAGGTAGAGGGCACACCCATCTTTGGCATGCCTGGGTACCCGACAAGCTGCCTCAACAACAGCTACGTATACCTGGCCCCGGCTCTGCGAAAGATGGCCAGGCTTCCGCCCCTGGAGTCCAGGAGGGTCACGGTGCCCATGTCCCACAGGCTGGTGTCCAGGTCGGACAGGGAGAGCTTCATCACGGTTGGGCTGGCCGGGGGCAGAGCCTACAAGGTGTTCAAGCAGAGCGGCGACATCACTAGCATGGCACACGCCGACGGCTACATCATCATGCCCGAGGGGGACCACGTCGTCGAGGAGGGCGAGCCCGTGGAGGTCACCCTCCTACCCAGGCCCTGAGGCGCCCAGCAGGGCTTAAAGCCTCAAGGGGCACCTGTTCAACCGTATGGCATCGAGATACGAGCCCGGCGAGGACTACGCGCTCAGGCTGGACGCTGAGGACCCGCTGGCCGGGTACAGGGACCGGTTCTACCTGCCCAGGGACTCCATATACATGGACGGCAACAGCCTGGGCCTCATGAGCGTGGACGCCGAGCGGAGCCTACTCAGGGTCATGGGCGAGTGGAGGACCCTGGGCATCAAGGGGTGGGGTGGCGCGGAGATACCGTGGATCAGGTACGCCGAGCGCCTGGGCGAGCTCCAGGCTCCCCTGGTTGGCGCGGAGCCCGACGAGCTGGTGGTCTCGGGCGGCACCACGGTCAACCTCCACGCCCTGGTTTCAACCTTCTACAAGCCGAAGGGGAAAAAGAGGAAGATACTGGCCGACGAGTTCAACTTCCCCAGCGACCTTTACGCGTTGAGCGCCCAGGTGAGGCTCCGGGGAGGCGACCCCGACGAGGACCTGGTGCTCGTCAAGAGCAGGGACGGGTTGCTGGTGGAGGAGGACGACATCGTGGAGGCCATGACGGACCAGGTCCAGCTGGCGCTCCTGCCCAGCGTCTACTACAGGAGCGGCCAGCTCCTGGACCTGAGGCGGCTGACAGAGGAGGCCCACAGGCGCGGCATCGTCATCGGGTTCGACTGCAGCCACAGCGTCGGGGTAGTCCCCCACAGGCTAAGCGAGTGGGGCGCCGACTTCGCTTTCTGGTGCAACTACAAGTACGTGAACGGTGGCCCGGGGAGCACCGGCAGCCTCTACGTGAACCGCCGCCACTTCGGCTCGATGCCGGGGATGGCTGGCTGGTTCGGCAACGACCGTTCAACCATGTTCGAGATGAGGAACGAGTTCGACCCGGCCAGGACCGCCTCCGCGTGGCAGATAGGGACCACGACGATGCTGAGCACGGCGCCCATCGAGGGCAGCCTCAAGATGATACGCGAGGCCGGCATCGGCAGCATCCGCGAGAAGAGCCTAAGGATAACCGGGTACCTGATGCACCTCATCGACGAGACCTTGAGCCGGGAGCCCTACAGCTATGGGATAGCTACGCCTAGGGAAGCTGAGCGGCGCGGCGGCCACGTGGGCGTGACCCACGCGGACGCGTGGAGGATAAACCAGGCCCTCATAGCCCGGGGCGTGATCCCGGACTTTAGGCCCCCCAACATCATTAGGCTGGCCCCCATACCGCTGTACGTGAGCTACCATGACGTGTGGAAAGTCGCACAGCACCTGAAGGCGGTAATAGACGACGGCGAGCACCTCAGGTTCAAAGACGACCGCTCCACCGTCACCTGATCTTTTTTTAGGTCGAATCCTGATAATATGAGGCTGGCTGCACTAGGTATCACAAGCAGCGCCGTCTCCTGATCTTTTCGGTGCTGTTCCAACCGGATACCGAGGGTGTCCTGAGGGCATCGGTCTCCTTCGCAGCTCTCTTAACCTTTTCCCTGTCGACCAGGAGGCGCCGGGCCTCCTCTTCCTCGATCTTGTTGACGATGGCTTGGCGAATGACCTCGCTCCAGTTAATGTTCTGGAGGCGCCTCATCTTGCGGCGGGTCTCGTCGTCGATCTTAGCGGAGACCACCTCTTCCATGAGTGATGAAACTGGAACCGGTAAGATAAGTAATACGCTGGATGCGTTGTTGACGGCCGTACCCAGAAACACATGGTAATAACAATAATCTGAGCCACCCACGAGCCTACCGTGAACAAAGGGCATCCCACGGACACCAGCCCCCGGTAGTCGCCACCTAATAACCCGGAAAAAGCCTCTGAACACGAAAACAAGCCCGAAAACGGGGAGTCGCGGCGACGACGACTACGCCCCCTCCCCCCACCCGTGCACGCACAGAGAAAAGGATCAACCCCGCCCCAACGCAGAGCACCGAGAATCAACCGCCAGATGGCTTCAAAGCCTCCCCGGGCCTACCCCTCACCTCACGCGTCCACAGCAGAATAATCAGGAACGGAGGCACCATGAACACGATCTGAAGAGTGAACGGCAGAGTATGACTCACGTTATCATAGATCCAGCCCCCAAGCAGCTGACCCAGACTCATAGCCATCATGGTGAAGAACCCACTGCTACCATTCACCCTGCCACGATGCTCCGAGGCCACCAGGTCCGCGGTCCAAGCCGCCCCAGCGCTACTAATCAGCACCTGAAGAACCCCAATCAGGGTCATGGCCAGGATGAGCCTCCAGAAGTCGCCCCACAGGAACAACGGCACCGCCGCCGCCCAGAACACATAGCTAGCCAGAAGAGGCCACTTCTTGCCCACCATGTCGATGAGCTTCCCAGTGGGCAGCGCGAACACTATCATGGTCACGAACATGGAGGCCATAATGAGGCTGAGCTGAAACTCGGTGATGCCCAGATCCTCCACCATGAAGAGAGTGAACACAGGCAGGAACATCCCCACCGTGAACATTGTGAGAACTTGGCTCACGAAGAGGGTGAAAGCATCCCTGGGCACCAATCTCCAGATCCCGACGCTCTCCTTCAGACTCACAGGGTAGCTGGCGGCCATCTCGGCCACATCGATCCTCTCAGGCCGCTCCAGCGTCTCCACGAGCCTCGTCCTAAGGGCAGCTGCTACGAAGAAGCCCACAGCCGCCAGGCCGTAGCTCAGCCTCATGGTGGGTATCAGCCCGATCCTGAGGTACAGGAACCCGGCTATGAGGGGCGAAGGCGTCGTGCTGACGCTGCCTATGAGGCGGACGATCCCGAAGCCCATGCCCCTCCTCTCCGGGGGTAGGCTGTCAGCGATGAGGGCCTCCAGGGCGGGGGCGTAGATGCCCGTGAAGCCCATGACGGCCGCCCCCAGCACTATCCACTCCCAGGTGGGCGCGAAGATGTAGACGATGCGGCTGAGGCCGGCTAGTGCCGTCATTGTCATTATGATCCACTTCCGGCCGTACCTGTCCGCGATGTAGCCCCCAGGGATCTGCATCAGCCCCCTGGCGACCATCTCGGCGGCCCCTATAATCCCGAGGCTTGCGGCCGTGCCCCCAAGGGCCTTAACGTACAGGGGGAAGTAGGTGCCCGGGAGCTCCGCGAAGAAGTCCACCACGAGCCAGCTGGCCATGAGGAGGAGGAAGTTGCCCTGTATGAAGCCGAACTCGCTGCGAAGGCGGGACAGGGCTCCACCCCTCTGGTTATCCGCACCTTCACCGCTCATCGCCGTCACCTACGAAGCGTTAACTTAATCTAGTCTCTTTAAAGTTTAGGCCGAGCCAAGAAGAGAGATGCGTGCATGGCCTATGAGGGCTGCCTGTCCCGTAGCCTCCGAACCATGTAGAGGGCTACAGCACCGTTCACCAGGAAGACGAGCAGGGGGAGGAAAACGTACTGTGAGTTCACAGTGTGCTCAACTCCATGTGGCTTGATAGTGCTAGAGCGGAGGCTCCTGTAATATTCCTAGCTGCTGAGCCGTGCTTGAAATTCAGCACCGATGCATACTTCTCATGACTCAGCTCCGCCATCATGACCCTCTCACCCATCTGTAACCTTGGAATCCTCGAATATAATCCCTTAAAATAGCCTTACGGGTAAGATCCTCCCGGTCGCTATGGTGAACTCCAAGCTGCTTATAACCGGGTTTAGGGCATGGCTCATGGAGATACTGGTGGCAGGCTTCAACTACTTCGTCCTCATGAACACGATCTACGAGCCCAGGCTGGGGGCCCTGGCCGCCCACCAGATAGGCATGGCCACCAGGATTCTGGTCATCTTCGTCTTCGCATTCTACCTGCTCCGCATCGTAAAGGACTACGAGACCTTGGACCTTGTCCACGTGGGCCTCATGTGGCTCACTCTTACGCTGGTCTTCGAGTGGGTGGGCAGCCTCGCCATCGGCAGGCCCGTGGAGGAGATACTCGTGGGTTGGAACATCCTGGAGGGCTACATGTGGCCCTACGTGCTCCTAGCCTACCTCTCGTCGAACCTCATAGTGGGCACGACCCTACGGCCAGGCAAAAAATGTTCGCCGAGCAGCTCATCATGACTAACGACGAGTTCCAGTACCTGCAGGCCAAGAAGAGGGAGTTCATGTAGAGCCTACGGATCCCCCCGACCCCGAGATAGCTCAACACTAAAGGAAACAGGGGCCCTCTAGAGGTCCGCGCTGCTAATGGCGTCTATATGTCTGCGCGCCTTCAAAAGTAGAGTCTTGTCGTCAGTTACTAGAACCGATCCGCTGACCTTCGCTGCGGTAATGTAGTATGCGTCGTAGTATGACAAGCCCTCCTCGCATGCCAT
The DNA here is from genome assembly GCA_001775965.1 of Candidatus Bathyarchaeota archaeon RBG_13_60_20. GTDB lineage: Archaea > Thermoproteota > Bathyarchaeia > TCS64 > TCS64 > RBG-16-57-9. The sequence continues at coordinate 10,227 of MEZG01000055.1, forward strand.
ATGTAGTGCGTCCCCCACTTGGGGGAGGGTGATGGTGTCCATCAACGTGACGGACTCAACAATTTTCGTAAACATTTGGGCTCCCTCCTCCTCAAGTAGCTCGCCGGTGAGCTTAACCCGCTTACAGATCGCGTTTCCTATCTCATATTCTGCGAGGGACACCGTTTTCCCTACCATGAACACCATGGGCGTGTTCCTGTGGCTCAGGTTAATTATGGCTGAGGCGTCGAAGAGAAGGCTCATCTCTCATCCCTCGTCTCCCGTATCGCCTTCACCCACGACTCTTCGCTTACCTTACGAAGCAGAGGGACGATCTCGGATATGCCTTCGGCTGCTTTTTCTAGTTTTCGCTGCAGTATGGCGTCGTCAACGGCCTTCTTGATGACCTCAGATGGGCTAATGCCGAGTTCATTCATCTCTTCCTTCTTCCTTTTCTCTATCTTCGCGGATACTGTGGCCATCTCGGTCATTATACTACCAAAGGTAATACGGTTTCGTAGTATAAATACGTTGTAAAATTCCTTATAGTTTAATATCTTTTTTAATCATCTGTCCAGCCGGGAACAGTTTTTTTAGTACCCTGCGCGCCTTAACATGATTCGGCATGGACAAGATACTAGAGGACGTCAGGGTACTCGACTTCACCCACGTCTGGTTCGGCCCCTACTGCACCATGATGCTGGGCGAGCTGGGCGCCGAGGTCATCATGGTTGAGCCCCCGTGGGGCAACATCGGCCGCCTGGGCCCCGGGGAGCTCTACAAGGGCACGGCCACAACCTTCTGGGCACTGAACCAGAACAAGAGGAACGTGGCGGTGGACCTCAAGAACCCGGAGGCCATGGCGCTGGTGAAGGAGCTGGTGAAGAAGAGCGACGTGGTGGTCCAGAACTTCGCGCCGGGCGCCATGGAGCGCCTCGGCCTGGGCTACGACGTGCTCAAGGCGCTCAACCCCAAGATAGTATACGCGGCCCTCAGCGGCTTCGGCCAGACGGGCCCCTACAGCAGGTACGGCAGCTACGCGGTGGTGGCCGAGGCCATAAGCGGCCACACCTATGCCACGGGCAAGGGCATCAGCCCCGACCACCCGCCTGTGACCATGGCGGGGGCCCTGGGCGACCTGGGGCCCGCCATCTACGCGGCCTTCGCCATCGTCGCCGCCCTCAGGCACAGGGACCGGACGGGCGTCGGCCAGATGATCGACGTGTGCCAGGTGGACACCATGGTGGCCTTCAACTGCTGCTCCTCCGTCGCCTACGACATGTTCAAGGAGAGCCCCATAGCGAGGCGGCTGAAGCGGCCTCAGGACCCTAACAGGATATGGGGCGTCTTCCCCGTGAAGGATGGCTGGGTGCAGATCGCGGGTGAGCGGGGTAAGGCGATTGAGAACCTGAAGCAGGAGCTGGGGGTGGACGAGGTGAGCAAGGAGATGGTACAGGAGCGCATCGGTGGCAAGACTCGGATGGAGGCGTTCCAGTGGCTGGCCAACCTGGGCTTCCCCTGCGCCCCCATCTACGAGGCTCACGAGGCCATGTGGGACCCCCACCTGAAGGCCCGGGGGATGTGGGTGGATGTGGAGAGCCCGGTGGCGGGCAGGTACACGGTGCCTAACTTCCCTGTGAAGTTCAGCGAGACGCCTGGGGAGGTGGAGAGCGCCTCGCCCGCCATAGGGATGCACACCAGGGAGGTGTTTAGGGGGCTCCTGGGTAAGTCGGATGCGGAGCTGGACGCACTTGAGAAGGCGGGCGCCATAGCCCAGTGGAAGGGCTGACCCCACTTTTTCTTGTGAGTTGAGCCGCTTTTTGCCGGGTCACCTTACTGTTGTAGTAAGAAGCGTTTCTGCGGCTTATGACTACTGTAGTTATAATGGTTTTCCGCCGCTTGTTACTACTGTAGTAATAAGGCGTTTTCAGGCCGCTTACCGGCCTACTGCCTGACCAATGTGCTGTGATTCTGTATGGAATGGACGCCTTTTTTGCGTAGAATG
>MEZG01000055.1:12239-20815 GCA_001775965.1 Candidatus Bathyarchaeota archaeon RBG_13_60_20
TTTACGCGGAAGAAGGCCGTAAACGGTTTGCATTGCTCACTCCCTCCCCCCTCTAAGGTTGGTGTGGCGATATCAAACTACTTGATGAGGGCGTTTTCGGCGTCACCTTGAGACGAACCTGCTGCCCTTCACGTAGAACCTGAGCTTTTCAGGCAGGTCCTGGGTGACCCCTACCCTGTGAGATGACGCCACCTCAGGCTCCGATCCGCCTTGCAGCACGTGAACGGGGCAATTCTCGTCTGTGGCCTTCAGGCCGTTGAGGCCCCTGTCCACGGCGAGGGCTACGGATAGTTTCCCCGGGCCGCCTGTCAGTTCGGTGAGCTTCTCCACGGGGCGGTGGGCCAGCATCGCCTCGACGCCGAGGGTGGGCTCCAGGGCGCGTATGAGGACTCCGCCGACGCCGCCGGGCTCGTGGGCCACGAAGTTGAGCATCCAGTACCTGTGGACGTTGTAGATGAAGAGGCGGCCGGGTTCGCCCCACATCACCTCGTTGTAGCTCTTGAGCCCTTTGAAGGCCCTGCTGGCGGGGTCCTCCTCCCCGTAGTAGGCCTCTGTTTCAACGATGACCCCCTCGAGCCTCTCGCTGCCCAGCTTCCTGACCAGGGTCTTCCCAAGGAGCCCCCTAGCCACATCGGCTGGGTCCCTCTCGTAGAAGCCTCGTCCAAGGGTCCGGGTCATGGGGTGTCCCTGCCGGGTATAACAGATAGCCTGTTATTCACGTTTTTGGGGGGGACCATGCCGGTGGGTGGTGCGCGGGTTGGAGCGTATAAAACGCTGTGCTTGAGCGCGTGTTCAAATCCCTAGGTTTTAATTTGTGGTGAGCGTTGTCTCTGTTGGTTGGGTTGTCGAGCGCGCGTCATCTGGGTTGGCTGTCGCTTTACGCGTCTGCGCTTATCCTGGTCTGCATCACCGTGCTCGGCGTCCTGCCGCAGGACGGTCCCGGTGCCGAGCCGCCGTCCTACCTCTACTACGCGGTTATTGAGACCGATAGAGACACGATCAGTGTGGGGGAGAGCTTCACGGCCACGGTCTATCTCTGCAACCCGGGCGACCGCGACATCCTCCTGGAGCCCATCCGCCAGTTCGCCTTCAGTGGTAACAGCTTATACGGCCCTGAGCCGGTGAACAACGCGGTTTTCCTCAGCTACCCGGGGGGGACCAAGATCAAGGTAGGCGCCGGGGATAGAACCGTGTTCCTCAGGCGGGTCTTCACGCCTCTGTACCCGGGCCCCTTCATGGTCACGTGCCCCGGGGCCGAGGCCACCGTGAACGTGACCGGCGCCAGGAGGGTTCCCATCAGCTCACCCGAGGTCGGCCTGAAGGTGGAGTTCAGCGTGACCGGTAGGCTCGTCCATGCGCTGCTCATCCTCGTCAACGACAACCCCTACCCCGTCGAGGTGCCCGTATTCATGCAGCTGACCCGGTACAAGGAGTTCTACGGCTTCAGCAGCAACACCACCTCGTACATAAGCTGGGCGATACGGTTCTTCGAGGTCGAGGCCCACTCCACCAAGGTTGCGTGGCGCGAGGAGATGGGCATAACCGGTGAGAACTACGAGTACGTGTGCATATTCTACGTCGAGGGGAGGGTGGCCGGGGGGTCGTACCCGCCGCCCTAAGGCAACCCACACTCCTTTAAGCCCGGCGCCGTAGAGAGGTGCGTGGCTTCATCGAAGACTGACTGGAGGCGGGTGCTCTACCTACTCTCCGAGAACGTCCAGGCCGGGATCAGGGACGCTATGCCACGGAAGCAGAGCATGGCGGCCCCCCGGTTCAAGCAGCTCCTTGACCAGGTCGCCCAGCAGGCCATCGTGGACACACTCAGAGGCTCGGAGGCGTCGGTAAGGCTGGTCAGCGAGGAGGGAGACCACCTGTTTGGGGGCGGCGCGTTCACGCTGGTGGCTGATCCCGTGGATGGCTCCACCAACCTCAGCAGGGGCCTCAGACCCGCCGCCACCAGCCTCTCCATAAGCGAGACGGCCACCCAGGGCGGCGTCGTGGCTGGCATCGTCTCGGACCTGTACACGGGGGAGACCTACTACGCCGAGAGGGGCCGGGGCGCTACCCTGGACGGGCGGCCCATAAGGGTCGCCCAGCAAAAGGAGTACGGCCGGGCCCTCATCAGCATCGACGTTAGTAAGGGGCCCCGCCTGGAGCTCACAAGGCGCCTCATCGAGGAGAGCAGCCACCTTCGCAGCGAGGGCTGCTCGTCCATGAGCCTGTGCCACGTCGCCTCCGGCTCCCTGGACGCCCACATAGACATAAGAGGCATCGTCAGGGCCACAGACGTCTCGGCTGCGCTTCTGGTCCTCAAGGAGGCCGGGGGAGTATACACCGTGGACGGGGCACCGGGCGGAGACTTCCGCCTTACCCGGCAAACCCGCATGGCGCTTGTGGCCGCGACCTCCCAGGGACTCCTGGACGAGATCACGGGGCTGATGGGGCAGCCATGAGGTTCAAGGGGAAGCCCGTAGCAGCGACCCTGGTAAGCCGCCCCAACAGGTTCCTGGGTGTAGCGGACCTGGGTGGACGGTGCGTCGAGTGCTTCATCCCCAACCCGGGGCGGATGCACGAGCTCCTGTACGCTGGAGCACGCGTCCGCCTACTTGAGAAGAGTGGGGAGGGCAGGAGGACCCGCTACGACATGGTGCTGGCGGAGCACAATGGAACCCTTGTGAGCGTGGACTCCCGGCTCCCCAACGCGCTCATCGCCGAGGCCGTTGAGGCTGGGGCCCTCCCGGAGTTCAGGGGCTACAGGGTGGCCCGCACTGAACCACGGTTCGACGACTCCAGGCTGGACCTCATGCTGACCCGCGGGGGCTCAGTGCTCCTGTTGGAGGCCAAGTCCTGCACCCTTGTGGAGGGCGGGGTCGCGTTGTTCCCCGACTCACCCACGGCTAGGGGTGCCCGCCACATGCGGGCCCTCGTCAAGGCGCTGGGCTGCCACGAGGCCGCGGCCGTGTTCGTTGTGCAGAGACAGGACGCCCGCGCATTCGCACCCAACTGGGGCATGGACCCGGCCTTCGGCGAGGAACTCGCGTCCGCCATAGCCGCAGGCGTCCAAGCCTACGCCTACAGGTGCGAGGTGTCCGCGGAGGGGGTTCAGATAGCGGGCAGAATCCCGTTGAACCTGGAAAACCCCCCGGATTACCCGGAGAGGAGCTGAAAGGGCGGCTCCCAGGCGGATAAGCCCGGGAAACGGTTACGCCAACACACGGATCAGATACAGTTTTTAAGCACCCTGAACCCCATAATTGACGCTAAGAGGTCGGCGGATGGGAAAGAAGAAAGTCCTCAGCGAGAAGGACCTGCGCGTCATGGTTTACCCCAGCGAGAACGATGTTATAGGCATCGCCCAGAAGCTGCTGGGCTTCGACCGCGTCATGGTGAAGTGCCAGGACGGCAACACAAGGATATGCCGAATCAGGGGCAAGATGAAGCGCCGCACCTGGATAAGGGAGGGCGACATCGTTCTTGTATCGCCCTGGGACTTCCAGAGCGAGGAGCGCGGCGAGATATTCCACAGGTACACCGCCGGCCAGGTGGACGACCTCCGCCACAAAGGCGTGCTCACCATGGAGTAAACCCACGAGGAGCCGAGCCGTGCCCCGCAGAAGAGACTCCGAGAAGACGGGCGACCGCCTGGAGAGGAAGTACGAGGAGGACGCCCTCTTCAAGGAGAAGGACAGCGACATGTTCCAGGTGATAGAGGCGGTGTTCGACCGCCTCACCCTCCAGGGCATGTACAGGCTCCTGAAGAAGGGCGTAGTGGGCAGCCTCCACGGTGTCGTGAAGGCCGGGAAGGAGGCCAGGGTCTACTACGGCACGGCCCCCGACGGCTCCGAGCTGGCCGTCAAGATATACTACACGCACACGGCCGAGTTCAGGAAGGGCATGATCCAGTACATCGAGGGGGACCCCCGGTTCGGCAGGATACGCAGGAGCCCCCGTAGCCTCATCTACACGTGGACCCAGAAGGAGTTCAGCAACCTGCAGCTGTGCCACAGGGCCGGCGTCAGGTGCCCCCGGCCCATAGACTTCACGAGGAACATCCTCGTCATGACCTTCATCGGGGAGGCCGGCGAGCCGGCCCCGCTGCTCAGGGAACTGGAGCCCGAGGACCCCCAGGCATTCTACGATGATGTGCTGGGCCAGATGCAGCTCATGTGGCAGGGGGCCGGACTGGTCCACGGCGACCTCAGCGAGTACAACATCCTGAACTTCAGGGGGGTGCCCATCATCTTCGACGTCAGCCAGGCCATGCTCACCGCCCACCGCCTCGCCCCAACGTTAATAGAGAGGGACATAGAGAACATCAACGGCTACTTCAGGCGTCTGGGCGTCGAGACCAGGGACAGAGAGGAGCTGCGAGAGTGGATCACAGGTGGAGCAGAAGACCTTTATACGGATACCTAGGGACCGGGTCGGCGTCCTCATAGGCCCGGGCGGAAAGACGAAGCAGCGACTTGAGGCAACGTTCACTGTGGGACTCACCGTGGACAGCGAGACCGGGAACGTGGAGATAGCGCCCCAGCCCCAGCAGACCGACGTCTCGGTCATCCTCACGGTCCGTAACATAGTCCAGGCCATAGGCAGGGGCTTCAGCCCACGCCGGGCCCTCACGCTCATCAACGAGGACGCCGACATCATGGTCCTGGACCTGGAGGACTACGTGGGGGCCAGCCGCAGCAACCAGGAGCGGGTCAAGGGGAGGATAATAGGCAGGGAGGGGAAGAGCAGGTCCCTGCTGGAGGGGCTCACCGAGTGCCATGTCAGCGTCTACGGCGGCACCGTCGCCCTGATCGGGTCCTACGAGATGCTGCCCATAGCCAGGGAGGCCGTGGAGATGCTCCTCAACGGCGCCTTCCACAAGACGGTCTGGAACCACCTCTACGCTGTCCGCAGGAAGCTAAAGAAGGACCGCGGCGAACTCTGGTACGAGCCCAAGAGGCAGAGGCGCCCAGAGCCCTAGGCTTACTCGAGCCTCTTCGACAGCCAGGCCCCCCAGGGAGGCAGACCCAACGTGGACCCCGTCCTCGTGGTGAAGAAGCTGGTGCTGCAGGCCTGAACAGGCTCCTCACCCGAAGCATGAGGAACATCGAGGACACTGCACAGGCTTGAACCAGGGAAGGCGCAGCAACGTTCTTTACCCCACCTAGGCACCTGAAGAGTATGGCTTACCCTCGAGATAGTCCACACGCCGGGCCACAGCCCGGACAGCGTCTGTATCCTGGACCGAGCTAACAGGCTGTTCTGGACCGGCGACACATTCTACCCTGCCCCCATCTACGTTTACAGCCCTACCACCAGTCTCGAACAGTTCACCGAGAGCTTCAGAAGGATGACCGAGATGATGCCCCACTACGACTGGGTGGTGCCCAGCCACAACGAGCCCCGGATGGAGAAGCGCCTCATAGGGGAGTGCTACGAGGCCGCTAAGAGCATCAGGGCGGGAACCGCAGGCTCCTACAGGGAGGGCGTCGCAGCCGGTATCAAGGTTCGCCGCTACGACTACGGGCGCTTCAGCCTCATCGTCAGGGCCGAGAACCCCTAACCCTGCCCATGCCCGCGCTCATGCTCTTGCACGGGCGCGCCCTCCCTACTTCTTTCACGTATGCTGTCGGGGAGTATGCAGCTGGGGTCGTTCAGGTAGCTCCTGCGGAGCAGGAAAGGCGGCAGCATGGTGGTCAGGAATATCACCATGACCAGGGCCGTGTACACCTCGTCGCTGAGTATCCCGAGGGTGATCCCGGTGCTGGCGATGACCAGCCCGATCTCGCCCCTGCTGATCATGCCTAGCCCCACACGTATTCCACGCTCCTTGTCCTTCAGGAAGTACTGTGCGGGCAGCCCGCAGGCGACGAGCTTGCTGGCGACCGCCACGGCGCCCAGGACCGCCATCAGCAGGAAGTTTCCGTGGAGGACCGAGTAGGGGTTGATCTGGGTACCTATGACCACGAAGAAGAGGGGGATGAATAGGATTCCTAGTTTGCCCGTGAACTCCTGCACAGCTTCATGGTAGCTGGAGCCGGACAGCGCCATGCCGGCCATGAAGGCCCCGACGAGCGGCGAGAGCCCCAGTACACCGGCCAGGCTTGCGAAGCCGAAGCAGCTGAGCAGCGCGAAGATGGATACGAGGTTCTGGTCAACGTGGTCGAGCCTTTCAAGGCGCATGATCCACCCCATGAGGTGGGGGATGACTCTCGAGCTCACCGCCGAGAGGACGAACCAGAGCCCCACGGTGGTTAAGAGGAGGCGGGCGATGGTCAGCGCCCCCGGGGTCTCCGCGTGAGCCAGCATGCTGAATATGACGCTGGCTATGCTGAGGGCTAGGACGTCGTCGATGACGGCGGCCCCGATGATGAGCTTGGCCTCCGGTGAACCCAGCTGAGCCATCTCCCCCAGGCAGGCGAGGCTGATCGCTATGCTGGTCGCCGATAGGGCGCCCCCAACGATCATGCCCACGTAGACGCTAAAGCCCATCATCGTCGAGGCGAAGTATCCTAGGAGGTAGGGTACGACCACTCCCAAGATGGCTACGGTGAATGACGCCTTGCCCGTCTTGAGGAGCTCGCTGAACCTCATGTGTAGGCCGGCCTCGAAGAGGAGGAGCACGGCCCCGAACTCCGCGAATATATATATGAGCTCATTGTACTCGATGAACACCCTGCCGCCCACGACAACGCTTCCCAGCAGGAACGGGCCGAAGATTATGCCCGTGAATATGGTGCCCAGTATCCGGGGGAGCTTCAGCCTGGCGTTCAGCGTCGACGCCAACTCCGCCAGTATGATGAGGATGCATATGTCGACGACGGCGTGGAAGATCTCGGCCTGCTCCATATGTAAGCCCCCTGGCGATAACAGATGTAAAATGGGGCTCACTTAAATCCGTGTCTGTAACCCAGCGCCCCCCCACATACGCGGAGAGGCAGGGAGGAGGCTTACAGATATTTTATAAGGACGCTGACGGCGTGCGTCTCGTGGAGGGATAATATGCAACCAGATCTTGTTCTAGTAAACGGCAGGGTTGTGACACTCAGCCCCGCAGAACCGCGTTGCGAGGCCGTGGCAGTCGTTTTCGGCAGGGTGGCGGAGACAGGATCAACCAGTGAGATAATGAGAAGCGTAGGGAGCGAGACCAAAGTCATTGACCTAAATGGTAAGACGGTGCTCCCCGGCTTCATCGACACTCACGTCCACCTTGACGACTTCGGGCTAACCCTCCGCACCGTCAACATGGAGGGCGTGACCTCGGTTGCCGACGTGAGGAGGCTGCTGTCGGAGAGGGTCTCACACACGCCTAGAGGAGATTGGGTGCTTGGGCGGGGGTGGAACGAGAACGTGCTTAAGGAGAAGCGCCTCCTCACGCGCTGGGACATCGACGAGGTCTCCCCCGACAACCCCTTGTACCTTCACCACTTCTCGTGCCACGCCACGCTGCTGAACAGCAGGGGCCTCGAAGCATCAGGCATCGACAGGCACACCAAGCCGCCCGCGGGTGGCTGGATAGACGTCGACGAGTCGGGCGAGCCGACGGGTTTCCTGAGGTCGAACGCACGGTTCATGGCGCCTGTGGGCTTGAACGGCGTGAGGCCTCGACCCAACTTAGGTACCCTGAGGGAGGCGTTACTCGTCGGGGTGAACGAGGCGGTGAAGTACGGCCTCACCTCGATACACGTCCCATCCGCGGATCGCGACGAGATTAAGGTGACGCAGGAGCTCGCAGCGGAGGGGATGCTTCCTCTAAGGGTCACCCTGCTTCCCAAGGTGGAGCTCCTCGACCACGCCCTCAAACTGGGCATAGGCTCAGGCCTCGGTGACGAGTGGCTTGGGATCGGGGCCGTGAAGATATTCAGCGACGGCTCCCTCATCGCCAGGACCGCCGCGGTCAAGGAGAGTTTCGATGGTGAGCCCGAGAACGAGGGCATACTGAACGATCCCGGGGTCTTCTCAAGGCAGATCCTGGAGGCAAACCGCGCAGGTATGCAGGTCTCGGTGCACGCGGTGGGTGACCGTGCCATAGAGGCCGTCCTCGCCGCCTATGAGGCCGCTCTGAGGGACACGCCGCGCGAAGACCACAGGCACAGGATCGAGCACGGCAGCCTGTTCCCTAGGGGGCTCAGGGACTGGGCTAGGAGGCTCGGCGTGGTCGTTTCGACCCAGCCCGAGCTTGTGACAAGGAACGGCGACGGGTTTCAGGCCTCCCTCGGGGACAGGAGGATGCGGTACACCTACCCCATCAAGTCGTTGCTGGAGGAGGGGATTATCGTGAGTGGCAGCTCGGACTGCCCGCTCACCTACCCTAATCCATTGAAAGGCATCTGGTCGGCGACGACACGCACATCGGAGAACACTGGTGAGATCATCACCGCGGGAGAGAGGGTGACCATCGACCAGGCCATCCGCATGTACACGATCAACGCTGCCATGGTTAGTTTCGATGAGAAGAGGAAGGGGACTATTGAGAGGGGAAAGCTAGCCGATTTCACCGTCCTCTCAGCTGACCCTTACGAGGTCAGCCCCGAGGAGATTCTAAACATAAGGGTTGAGATGACTATCGTAGGAGGCAAGGTGGT
>MEZG01000055.1:20937-22619 GCA_001775965.1 Candidatus Bathyarchaeota archaeon RBG_13_60_20
GCGTGGGACCCACCCGAACCCATTCCGAACTCGGAAGTTAAACCACGCTCCGTTCAGGGCTGTAGTGATGTCTTAGGCTTCGCGAACCCCTGAAAGCTGGTGGCCCACCTTCTATACAAAAATAGGGCATGTAACCCCTTAAAGGGGGGGCTACTCACCGGGCCTTATCTCGGTACGCAGGAACATCATGTAGCTGGCCGCGAAGGCCACAACCACGATGACGGACAGCGCCGTAATGCTGGCCCAGTTATTTGCCAGGGCCTCGGCCAGGGTGGTGGTTCGGGCGAACTCCTGGCGCCCAAAACCGAAAGATCCGACGCCAAGGATAGCCGAAGCCGTTTCCTGGTAGAGCTGCGTCGGCGAGAGCCTCTGTATAGCCGTCTGGAGAGCCTGTCTCTCCTGCATGGTCTCCATGTACTCGGGTGAGACGCTGAACCTCTGCCCGCCCTGACCACCTTGTCCGTCCGGTGTGACAGGTGTGCCTATGAAGTCGCCCGCTGGTAGAGGAACCAGGGCCGAGGAGAGGGCCACCCCTAAGATCATGATGACGATGCTGAAGGTCATCCAGGTGGCGATGCTAAAGAGGATGCTCGTGGAGGTCTTCTTGAACACCGTGGAGTACAGTATGCCCAGGCTGAGCCAGATGAGCAGGTACACCGTAGTGAGGAGAGTCAGCGCCACTATCTTCAGCGCCTCTTCTAGGGTGGGAGCGAAGCCCAGCATCGGTATGGTAATGCCACACATGATGGCTATGGTGCTGAAGACCAGGGTGGTCAGGGCGGCGGCCCCCGCCAGGAACTTGCCGTTGATGACGGAGTCCCTGTAGATGGGCTGGCCCAGCACTATGGAGAGGGTGCCATTGGCGCGCTCCTTGTTCACGGCGTCGAAGCCGAGGGCCAGGCCCAGTATGGGCCCGAAGAAGACCATTATCTGGATGAAGCTGAAGCTCATCCTGGCTCCGGAGAATATGTATACGAAGCTGGAGCCCGTGTTGTTGCGGATGAAGTCCACCCCCTGGTACGCTGAGAGGCCCCCGAGGACAAGTATTAGGCCGAAGAGTATCAGGAACCGCCTGCTGCCGAACTGGTCCCTCATCTCCTTGGAGGCGACGGTCATGGTTCCCGCCATCACCCGGCCACCTCCTGGTTGTAGTACTTCATGAATATCTCCTCCAGGGTGTACTCCCTTGGCTTCATCATCAGTATGTAGGAGCCGTGCCGCGTCACGGCCCGTGACACCTCCAGGTCGCTGTTCGAATTCCCGTAGACGTAGAGCCTGCCGTTCTCCTGGGTCACCGACTTGACCCCAGTGACTGCCTCCAGGTCCCTGACGAGGTCGGGTGTCGTCTCGGTGAGCATAAGCTCGACGCGCCTGTCCTCGCCGCCCGACATGGTCTTGTTCAGGTTCTCCATGGATTCGAGGAGTATGAGCTTGCCTCTGTTGATAATACCGATCTTGGTGCACGTCATCTGTATCTCGTGGAGCAGGTGGGAGGTCATCACCACGGTCAAGCCTTTCTCCCTGTTGAGCTTCATAATCAGCTCCCGGACCTCCCTGGTGGCCACGGGGTCGAGCCCTATTGTGGGCTCGTCAAGGAACACTATCTGGGGGTCCTTCATTAGGGTGGACGCGATGCCTAGGCGCTGCTTCATGCCCCTGCTGAAGGACTCCAGCTTGGAGTC
>MEZG01000055.1:22632-31460 GCA_001775965.1 Candidatus Bathyarchaeota archaeon RBG_13_60_20
ATGCCGACGAGGCCCAGCATCTCCCCGATCCGGTTCTCCCTCTCCTCCTTGGGCTGGTCGTTGAGCCTGCCGATGTAGTCCAGGTTCTCCCAAGCCGTGAGGTCGCCGTAGAGGCTGCTGTACTCGGGGAGGATGCTGGCTACTCTCCGCACCTCCCTGGAATCCTCTATTATGTCGTGCCCGGCTACAATGGCTGTGCCCTTGGTAGGCACCGAGAGGCCCATAAGCATGAGGATGGTGGTGGTCTTCCCTGCGCCGTTGGGCCCCAGGAACCCGAAGACCTCACCCTTATTGACCTCCATGTCTAGCTCGTTGACGGCCACGAAGTCGCCGTAAGCCTTGGTTAGCTTCCGTGTCTCAACTACGTTATCCACTATCTTACCTCCTCTTGAACTTCCTGAATCCGAAGTATACGCCGATGACTGCCACGGCCACCAGGCCGAAGCCCACGTATCCCCATGTGCTGGACGCCTGGGCGGTCACCCTCAGGTCGATGCTGCTGGACTCCAGCTGGTCGCTGTACGCCTTCACACTGACCAAGTAGTCGCCAGCCACCGTGTCCGCCGGCGTAGAGACCTCCACGGTAAAGGTGGTCGAGGCCCTCGGGGCGAGGGATGAGACCTGAGCAGGGGTAATCGTCGCCTCCCAGTCGCCTGGGAGGGTGACATCAAGGTACGCCGTGGTTACAGGCGACTGGCCGTCGTTCGTGACCTTGGCGGTGAAGCTGAGGGCCTCCCCGATGGTCGTCGTCCTGTAGAGGGTCGAGAGCTCCAGGCTCAGCTCGTAGGAGCCCGCCACGTTGACGTTGAAGGGCAGGATGGTCTCGGCCCCGTCATCCGACGCCACCGAGGCCAAGAGGACGTAGACGCCGGTCTCCACGGAGTTGGGGGGAGTCACCCTCAGCTTCACCGTGGTGGACTCGCCGGCCGCTATGAGCAGGCTGGACACCTCGATGTCCCCCGATATGAACACGGTCTTCCAGTTCTCGGGTGCCTCGGGCACCGTCAGCAGGCACAGGGCGTCCTTCTCGCCTGTGTTCCAGACGGCGATGGGGAAGGTTATGCTGCTGCCGGCCGTCACCGTGACATCCGTGAATGTGCTTATTACCTCAAGCTCGCTTGTTGCCTCGATGAGGCTCACGCCCAGGACGAGGGACGCAGGGATGCCCATCTGGTCTACGGCCCTAACCTGGACCTCGTAGTCTCCTGTTTGTGCGCCGTCGGCCGGCTTCAGCACCATCTTCATCGAGACGGAGTCCCCGGGTTTCAGGTACAGGCTCCTGACCACCAGGTTAGTGCTTGTCTTGAAGGTGGCGGTCCAGCCGCTTGGGGCCTCGGCCTCCAGGCTAACAGTCTTGTCCACCTCGCCTACGTTCGACACTGTAAGAGGCAGCTCGATGGTTTTCCCCTGCTCCTCCGAGATGGAGAGATAAGTGGAGTGCAGCTGGATGTCGTCCGTGCTCATTACGGGGGTGATCTCGAAGACGAGTGAGGCCTCCGAGGTGCCCGTCGCCGTTAAGGATATGACTCCCGTGTCGGTGGCCGAGTCTGGGACCCTTATCTCAAGGGTGAAGGACTGGCTCCCCTTGTTCAGAAGCACCGACTCTACCTGACCGATGGAGTCCGTTACCCGGGTCACCCATCCATCTGGCGCTGAGATGCTGAAGACAACGTTCTCCTGGAGGTCCCCGTTGTTTGTCACTGTGAACGAAAGCCGCAGGGTTATTCCCGGGGTGGTGACCCGCCTCACAACGGTGGATGATAGGCTTAGAGTCTTCTCCATGGCGATGTTGCCCATCTTGACGTCGTCGAGGTCAGGGTCGTCCGTCGGGGCGAGCTCCACCTTCACGGTCTTCTGCAGGGTCACGTACCCGGTCTTCTCGAAGACGAGGGTGTAGGTTCCTGCTATATTCATCCTGAACAGGCCCTTGGAGTCCGTGTACTTCGTAGAGGCGAGGCCCCCTTGGCTGTCGTAGGCCCTCACCCGTACCCTGTAGATGGGCTTACCATCGGAGTCCACCACATATCCATGGATGTTACCGTCCTCAGCCGACGCCACCTGCAGGGGTGTAAGAGACAATGCGTAGAGCGCTAAGACAAGCAGCGTTACGATCGTGGCTTTCCTGAACCTGAGATTCAAGTCTTTTTCACCGTTGTATGGGCTAAGCCTCTGGAATCCTATTAAGCGGTTTTTCCAGTTTACACCCAAATCTGATCAAAATTGGTAAACAAGGCTGTGTAACGATGGCCGAGCCTTGTCGGGCTTAGACTAGGTTTTCGACAGATATATCATGATGAACGCCACCGCTGTGGCCACAAGTTCGGGGACGAAGTTGAACACGTTCAACATCCACAATGGGTCCGATCCCCTGAACAGGAGGAGAATCAGCGGGTTGCTAGATGCGGAGTACACTAGAAGAGCCACTGAGAGGCCGGCCAATCCTAGGCTGAACTTGGACTTGTTCTCTCTGTAGAGTGCCACGTAGAAGAATGTGATGTACCCGTAGAGGAGGAAGTTGAGGGAGGAGATCAGTATTTTTCCTATCACATAGGTCTCGATTCGTCTCTCTAACTCACGCAGCCTTTCCGGAGCCGTCTCGTTGAAGTGCGGCCTCCAAGGCGGGTGCCTCTCCAACAGCTGAGCGTCTGCGACGGCGATGGTCTGCACCATGATCAGTGCAAGTATGATTAACGCTGCAGTTTTTCTCATGTCTCGGTCTTCCCTCCAATCTTCTCCTTTACCCTGCACCATATGTCATCGAAGTCATTCATGCTCTCCAGAAGCCTTTGCGAGACGAAGTACATCTTGCCATAACTGTTGCCCATGGACGTGATTAGGTCGTTATCCTCCAGCACGTCAAGGTGGTGTTTAACTGTCCTATAGTCCAGGTCTAGCAGTATCCTCAACTGATTGGTGTTCATGGGCTGCTCACGGATGGTCTCGATGATGCGCCCTCTGTTCGCGCCTCCCCGTGTCCCTGTGAACAGCCACAGGAGCAGGTGCTTGAAGGTGCGGGTTGGCGGCGCCATGCGGGTTCTACCAAAGGGTATCTACCCTCCCCCATGCTTAAAACCCTAGTTAAGGGATGTTCCAGTTTACACCCAAATCTGATCAAAATCTGGTTGAACCTTGAAAAACCGTTTAAAACTGTTATAGAGGAAACCTGCCTAGAGGTGAAACGACAGGATGAATGGAAGAACCAAAGCAGTTGCACTGACCTCAGTACTGCTCATAGCCCTGAGCTTCGTCGGCGGGAGCATGTACCTCGCAGCCGCGGAGTCAAACCAGGACGACGCAGACACCGGCCTCCCTATCGTCATGGGTGGCTGGAGGACGCGCGGACTGTTCCTAGACTGCCTCGATGAGGAGCAGCGGCAGGAGCTAAGGGAGGCCGTAGACGCCATGAGGGTTGAAGGCGCTACCCAGGAGGAGATCAGGGCCTACGTACAGGAGTACCTTGAGGGACTCGGGATCGAGTACCAGATGCCCAGGCTGACAGACGAGCAGGTCGAGGGCTTGAGGCAGCTCAGGGCCGAGATACAGGAGCTCGTGCAGCGGAGACTCGGGGAGCTCGGCATCGACGCGCCCTTCATGGGCCGTGGACAAGGCTTCGGTCTAGGCTGTATGCGCACCTACAATCAGGGGTCGTAGCAGTCACAGTGAACCGGAGACTAAAACTCCCTTTTTTTATATTTTCTATATGATAAATCAGATTATTGCGATTACTCAAAGTTTCTTTACGATGAACCGATAGTTAATTGGGGTAGAAACGGGCTCTAGTAAGTTTTATTTGACGAAAACCCTTTTTAAGGGTTAAAACAACCTAGAATCGGTGAAAATGACCGAAACCGAGGAGGAGCTGTACACAACTATCTTCACCGCCTTGAAGCACAGCATAAGAAGAAACATCCTGAGGATGCTGTCCGCCCAGCCTATGACCTTCACGGCCATAGCTGGCAACCTAGACATATCGACGCCCCACCTCACGTACCACCTGGACTCTCTGAAGGAGCTCATCACAAAGGAGGATTCCAACTACAGGCTGTCGCTGTTCGGCAGCGCGGCGGTGGACATGATCAAACGGGTGGAGGGCCCAAACAACCCAAACACGGTAGACGCGAGAATAGACTACAGGAAAGTGTCCGTGGTACTAGTACTCGGGCTCATCATTGTATCCGGGTTCTACCTGAACTTGTTAAACCTGTATGGAGCCTTGGAGACAACTCACAATGAACTGCTTCTGGAGAGTGGAGTGCTATCGAGCGAATTGGAGAAGAATCAGGCATTAATGGATCTGGTTAAAGGCAGCCCACAGCAACATTGGGTAAAAGGCATCAGCCTCGTCTCAGGCTATTCGATTTATTATAAGCACAGCTTCACCCAGGATGACCTTGAGTTTGAAGTAGACGAGTTGTACGCCGTCTTCTACTGTCCATGTCCGAATGCGGTTCTCAAAGTATATCCTTTCATATCTGCACCGAGGGACATCATGATCCCGTTAACCGTGCAGAAGGGCATCGCCTACCAAAACGAGTCGGTCAGCCTAGTCAAGGTAGAGACATACGAGTTCTTCGAGGAGAAGCACTGGGCGAAGCCCGTCGTGTGGTACGGAAATGTGACAGCTGGGGAAAGCCATGACATAGTTTTACCTGAGGCTGGGTGGTACACCATATGCATGACCGGCCCGATATGGATTGAGGAAGATGGCGGCATCTTAATTCAAGGGCTGTTCGAACAGACGATCAACGGCGAGTACGTTAGAAGAGAACTCGCTGAGGGGTGGGTTGACTTCAGGATACTGGAGAACGGTGAACCAGTTATATTTGCTGTTTCTTCTGAGAAATCAAATTCAATTTCCTTTACATATCATAATCCTTGAAATATCCGCCTCTACCATTCACTCACACAACGATGGCTTTACTCCATGTAACAATGATTTTAGCCGTTGATTAATTAAAAGTTGCTTGGAGTCCTCATCTCAGCTTTCTTCCGCTCACTCTATGAAGAATCTTTAGCATCCCCCTCCCCCCACACACGCACAGATAGAGAAGACCTAGTTGACCACGCCCAGCCTGTGAAGCTCCTCACGCAGAACCTCCACGGTCCTCCTGAGCCTCGTCTGCCGCTCCACGTACTCGTCTCCGCTTATCTGCCCGACCCTGAACTGGCCGTCGAGCCCAGCCAGGGCCGCGTCTATCTCCCCCAGCCTCCCCTTCAGCATCTCGCTGTAATCGGCCGGCCTGCCCGCCTCCGAGGTGGGTGCCACATCGGCCTCCACGACGCCATCGTGGATTCTGAGTATCCTGTCAGCCATCCGGGCCATCCTGGGGTCGTGGGTAACCATGACCACCGTCTTGCCAAGCTCCTTGTTCACCTTCCTCAGGTACTCCACGACGACGGTCGCGTTCTCGGTGTCCAGCTCGCCCGTCGGCTCGTCAGCCAGCACCAGTGGGGGATCGTTGGCAAGTGCCGCGGCAAGGGCTATCCTCTGCTGCTCGCCGCCGCTCAGCTCCCCCGGCTTGTGGCCCATCCTCTCCCTCAGGCCCACGACGCCGACGAGCTCCTCGACGCGCTTCATCCTCTCCGCGGCGGGGATGCCGAGGGCCGCCATGGGGAGCTCCACGTTCTCAGCGGCCGTCAGCGTGGGGATCAGGTTCATGTTCTGGAACACGTGGCCCACGGTCTCCCGCCTGAAGCCCACCAGCTGGGCGGGCGAAAGGTTCGTCAGGTCGGTCTCGAAGACCTTGACGCTGCCCGCCGTCGCCTTGTCAAGGCCCCCCATGATGTTGAGGAGCGTCGACTTGCCCGACCCGGAGGGCCCTATGAGCGCCACCATCTCCCCCTTCCGCACGTTCATGTTGAGGCCCCTAAGCGCCTGTACCTCCACCTCACCTAGCCTGTAGACCTTCACCAGGTCCCTCACGATGACAGCGTTCCTTATGCTCAATTCTACTCCTCCAGTTTCAGCTCGGGTGAGCCGCTTATCCTCCTCACAGCCACGAGTATGGGCAGCACGGTCGCGACGAGAAGCAGCCCAATGATCATAAGAAGGCTCAGTTGGGCCGACGCGGGGAACAGCAGCCTCCTCTGGATGCTAGTGGCCATCAGCTGGTTGAATAGCTGGGTCTGCCCCCTCAGTGAGACGTAGCCCACTGACACACCTAGGAGTACGGCTAAGAGCTCCATACCCACCATCTCGAAGACGAGGCTAATACTCAGCTGGCCCGGGCTGAAACCCCTTATGGCCATGATGGTCAGCTCCTTGCTCCTGCTCCTGACCACCGTTGACACGATGAGCACAACGCCCAGGCTGGCAATGAGCCCAGCGAAGTAGGCGCCCAGCTCCTCGACCCTCCTGGGCCCGGCCAGGTAAATGTTGTTGAGGGAACTTTCCACCAGCAGAACCGTCACGTCTACCCTCTCAACATCGGCGCTGAGGCCCTCCACGGCCCCCTTGAAGGCGCCCAGGTCCACGCCCTCTTCGAGGTGGACGATGATCCTCCTCTGGTCGATAAACTTCTCCTTCACGTTGCTTAGGAACCCCTCGTTGACGTACACGGTGGGGTTCTGCACGGCCCAGTACTCCCCGGGCTCCTTCCCGAATAGACCCACCACCTTTATGGGGTAGAGCTTGGACTGCAGCTTCACGAGGAAAGTGTTGTTGATGGTTATGCCAAGCTTCTCGGCGGCGCCCCTCTCCATGATGCCGTAGCTCGCCCCCTCCGCCATGACGCTGAAGACCCCCAAGTCCTCCACCCAGCCCTCCTCAAATGTGGCTGCCTCCGCCCATACTAGGGGCTCAACCGCCCTGATGGGCACGTCTCCCAGGCTGCTGTCGGGTGAGAAGTGGGTCTCCTTGGCCACGGCGGCTACGCCCTCCATCCCTGATATGGCCTCCATCAGCTCGTCGATGCCTTCCCCCTCGAAGAGCCAGACCGATGCGTCAGCCCCCACGGAGTACCTGACCGCCTGAGCCATGAAGTCGGTGGTGCTCGCGACGTTCCCTATCACGCCGACGCTGTAGCTCATTATCAGGGCGATCATGAAGGTGGAGGCGGCCGTCCTCTTCAGGTTCCTGCCGCTGCTGAGCGCCGACAGCTTCGCCGCGTCCCCTGCCACCAGGGAGGCCATCCCCCCAAGCATCGTTTGGAAGCCCGGCACGTACTGGAGGAAGATCTTCACGAACCCCCAGAACAGCAGGATGTGGTAGACGTAACCGAGCATGTAATCGGTCCCCCACCAGGTGTTGTACAGCAGCGAGATGATGAGGTTGCTAGTCGTTGGCCTGAACTGCTCAACCGTGAGTCCGGCCACATACATGGCGACTTTGTACGCTCCCAGTAGGAGGGCCAGCAGCGGGGCCTGCCACTCCCCAAGGGTCTCCTCCTCGCTCTGGTGCTCCCTCAACGCGTTCACGATGCTGACCTCCGTGGCTCTCTGGGCCGGCCTAATGAGGGCGAACAGCGACAACGCCAGGCTGAAGAGCAGGGTCGCGCCCACCGTGACGACGCTCGCGGTCCTCAGAAGCTCCAGGATCGATATGCCCGGGATGACAAGCACAAGTAAGCCCGCAGCTGCCAGCACCCCGACGATGGACGACGCGAGGCTCACGATGAGGCCCTCGAAGACGAGTGTGTAGAGCACCTGCCTGTGAGACATGCCCCTCGTCAAGAGCAGACCGATCTCCCTCTTCCTCAGGCTGAACACCACCTCGCTCACCGTCGTCCCCAGGTACCAGGCGCAGAAAAAGACAGGGAGAGCCACGAGCAGGGTGCTCGTCTTCATCTGGTTGCCCAGGGAGGCCACCGTGTCCACCAGCTCCCCCAAGTAGCTCCTGGGGACATAGTAGTAGCTGGCCCCCTCGGTGTTCAGGTCCTCGTATATGAGCTGGATTCTACGTTTCGACCCCTCGAAGTCCCAGGGATTGAGGATGCTCTCCCTGTCTAACACGATGAGGGCCTCAGTCGTCTGGTCGGCCACGGGCCTCCTCTGCTCAGCGAAGACCTTGGCGAGCATCTCGGCGAAGGTGTTCTCCGTGACAAGAACCATGTTGTAGCTGGGCCGTCTACCCAGGTCCTCCCGCCCCTGAATGAGGTCCCGCAGATAGATATTGTACCTACCCGTGCCGATCTGGAAGGTCTTGTCGCTTAACGCAACCGATCCGGCCACAGTGAAGTTGAAGCGCCTGAACTCGAAGCCAGGGGGGTTGTAAGGGAGATAAGTCTCGAAGGATACGGTAAGGGGGCTGCTCTGAAGGATCTCCGTTGCGTTCGATGACCTGGCGTCCACATAAACCACGCCATCCTCAAGAACCTGCACGCCCGAGATGCCGTCGTACAGGGAGGAGTCCGGGGGGAGGGCCAGTATCAATACGTCCACGGTGCCATTCAGGGCCTCTGACTCCAGGTCGGCGGCGAAGTGGATGAAGTGGTCAACGCTCTGCACATCCTCAACACCTCCGAAGACCTGGTCTATATCCCAGTAGTGGGTCTTCGTGACGTTCTTGTCGCTGGCGCTGGAGATTATATCAACGTAAGCCGATTCAAGTGTATTATCAAGTATGGCTACGCCTATCGCGTCCGCTCCTTGCAGTATCCCGGAGAAGAGGGTGGCTGCAAGAGCTACGCTGAGGAAAAGCGACAGGAACAACCCCCTTCCGCGGATAATTCGCTTAACAGCGTAGCGGAACATCCCTATGACTCACGGGTAACACCCTTAAAAATTGTGCTGAAGGCGTGTAACTTGCCCCCGATCAACCCAGCCGAAACGGGTTTACGCGCTTTTTTACGCTAACATTTATAACGTATAGTCTATTCTCAACTGCAGTG
>MEZG01000056.1 GCA_001775965.1 Candidatus Bathyarchaeota archaeon RBG_13_60_20
CTTCTACTTCTACGCTGCCAGCGGCGTTCTCACCATCATCCTCACCTTCTTCCTCATCTTCGAGCCGAAGGGGGTCGCGAGGAGGGTGGCAGGGGGCGACCTGTTCTCCATGGGGGACGCCCTGAGGCTGATGAGGAACTCCACCTACGCCATGGCCTGCTTCGCCATCTTCACCGTCACCTTCCAGAGGAGCGGCATCCGCTCCAATATGATCCCCCTCTACGCCGTCGAGGAGCTGGGGATGGACGAGATGGCCGTCGGCAACATCCTCAGCTATGCGACACTCACCAACCTCCTCATCACGGTCCCCATGGGCTACGCCATAGACCTCCTCGGCCGGAAGCCCGTGATCATCTGGAACATAGTCATCATGGCGGTGGCTAACCTGAGCTTCGTGTACGCCAAGGACTACTGGGGGATGAGCCTCGCCGCGGTGGTCCTCGGCTTAGCCTCCGCTGGCGCGGGTCAGGCGCCGCAGGCCCTAGCCGTGGACGCCACCCCACATGAGCGGAGGGGCCTCGCCATGGGGGTCTACAGGCTGGCGAATGACATCGGCTCGATGCTGGGCCCCGTCGTCCTCAGCTCGATAGCCGACTACTCCGATCTGAGGACGCCTTTCTATATGATGAGCGGGATGCTCATCGTGAACGCCCTAATGCTGGCGGTGTTCGCTAAGGAGATCATCAAGACGAGGTTTAGTAAGGGCAAGGCAACGGGCGAAGCTGTCTGAAAGCATCGTTGCCGTCCGTCACGGGCCAGAGAACGCGATCAAATCTTCATGTAGGCGGAACCTCTGGGCACCCCTTTTCAGAATTCTTATATCTGATCCGATGCGCATACCATAGAATCAATACTCTAAGGGATGCCTTAATGGAAAGAAGCCTCAGGATGGACGTCATAAGCATCTATGTCCCCAGCTTCTTCATATTCGTGGGCATGAGCATCATCTCCCCCATCCTGCCCCTGTACGCTCAGAGCTTCGACGTCAGCTACACCATGGTCAGCCTGGCCATATCCATCTACGCCTTCGGCAGGTTCTTGGCGGACATCCCCAGCGGGTGGCTCTCGGACAAGTGGGGCAGGAGGCCCCTCATGATCTGGGGCACCGTGCTCATAGCCGCCATGGCCTTCATGAACGCCCGCGCTACAACGTTCCTAGAGTTCCTCGCCTACCGCCTCATCCAGGGCGTGGGGTCCGCCATGTGGATGACCAGCAGGACCACGCTCCTCGCCGACGTTCTGAAGCCCAGCGAGAGGGGCCGCGTCATGGGGTACTTTCAGACCTTCCAGCTCCTGGGCAGCAGCGCAGGGCCCGTCATCGGGGGCTACGCTGCAGGCATGTGGGGTTTTTCGTCCACGTTCTACCTTTACGCCATATTCGGGTTGGTCAGCCTGGTAATCACGTACCTCTGGATACACGAGCCCGAGGGGATCACGAAGAGGAGGCACGAGGCTAGCTTCGACTGGCCCACGGCCAAGCGTCTACTCTCCAACAAGAGCTACAGTCTCGCGTGCCTGGCCACATTCACCATATTCTTCATGAGGACCGGTATCAGGAGCACCATGATACCCCTTTACGCGGACAGCGAGCTAGGCCTCAACGAGACGGAGATAGGAGCCGTCATCGCCTACTCCACCATAATGAACCTGATCCTAGCCGTGCCCATGGGCCACGCCATCGACTACTACGGCCGGAAGCCCGCCATCGTGAAGAGCCTCTTCGTCACCATGTTCGCGGCCCTGGCCTTCCCCTACACCTCAGACTACTTCACGCTGAGCCTGGCCGCGGTCCTCCTAGGCATAGGCACCAGCGGGGCCGGGCAGGCGCCCCTCGCCCTGGCCACGGATGCCACCATAGATGAGCCGCGCGGCATAAGCATGGGCATGTACAGGCTCTTCGGGGACATAGGCTTCATGGTGGGCCCCATCATCCTGGGCGTCATCGCTGACAACATGGGCCTCAGGGCGCCCTTCTACTTCACGGCCATTCTGCTGCTCGTCAGCACCGTGCTGACGCAGGTGTTCGCCGTCGAAACCTACTCGAAGAGGTCCGACGACATGGCGAAGAGACGCGCAGAGTCAGCGTCCTAGAGCGAGGCGCATCGGCCGAGATGAGGACCTAACCTCAGATTTAAGTTGCCGCATAGCTAGGGCTTCTTATGGCACTTAACAATAACCCGGGAGAGTTGACGCTGGACCCGGAGAACTGGGCCGAGCTGAGAAAGCTGGGCCACAGAATGATGGACGATATGATGGACCACCTCGAGCATGTGAGGGACCGGCCCATAGTACAGCGGATGCCCGACGAGGCCAAGGGCGCCTTCACGCAGCCTCCGCCCATGCAGGGGATGGGCGCCGAGGCCGCCTATAGGGACTTCGTAGAGCTGCTTCTCCGGAACCAGTCCAACTTCAACAAGCATCCCCGGTTCTGGGGCTTCGTCGTGGGCACCGGCAGCCCCTCAGGGATGCTCGCGGACATGCTCGCCTCAGGCCTCAACGTGAACATGGTGGGAGGCCCTATGGCCTCGACGATGCTGGAGATGCAGGTGACCGCCTGGATGAAGGGGCTCCTCGGGTTCCCCGCCGAGGCGGGCGGCATCCTCGTCTCAGGCGGCTCCATGGCCAACCTCCTGGGCCTCACGGTCGCCAGGAACGCCAAGGCCGAGGAGGCCAAGAGTCTCGGAGCCCGCCGGGGGATGACCGTCTACGGCTCCGAGGAGATGCACGTCTGCGTCCAGAAGGCCGTGGAGATGCTGGGCATAGGCAGCGACAACCTCCGCAAGGTACCAGTCGACGGCGACTACAGGATCAACGTCCAGGCACTCGAGGAGAGGATACGCGAGGACAGGGCCGCGGGGCTTGAGCCCTTCTGCGTAGTAGGCAACGCGGGCACCATCAACACGGGGAGCTTCGACGACCTGGAGGCCCTAGCCGACCTCTGCAGCCGAGAGGACCTGTGGCTGCACGTGGACGGCGCCTTCGGGGCCTGGGCCGCCATCGTCCCGGAGCTCAGGCACCTGGTCAGGGGCCTGGACAGGGCCGACAGCCTGGCCTTCGACCTCCACAAGTGGATGTACATGCCCTACGACGTGGGCTGCGTCCTCTTCAAGAGGCAGAGCGACCAGGTGAGAACCTTCAGCAACAGGCCCGACTACTTCGCCATGAGCAAGGACACGCCGCCCCTGTTCGCCGACTTCGGGATCGAGCTCAGCAGGAGCTTCCGCGCCCTCAAGGTCTGGATGGGGCTGAAGGAGAACGGCGTCTCCAAGTACCAGGCCCTTGTGAAGCAGAACGTCGACCAGGCAAGGCACCTGAAGGCCCTGGTGGAGTCGCGCCCAGAGCTGGAGCTCATGGCCCCCGTGCCCCTGAACACTGTGTGCTTCAGGTACAGGGGCCAAGGCATCCCAGACACGGCCCTCGACGAGCTGAACAGAGGCCTATCAATGCAGCTGATGTTCAGCGGGGCCGGGGCCGCATCCGAGACCAAGGTGAACGGCAGGGTGGCCCTCCGCGTATGCATCACAAACCACAGGACGACCAGGCGCGACCTCGAGGAGTTTGCGGAGGCAGCCGCGAAGACGGGGGCAATGATGGCGAAGACACCCCGTTCAAACCCTTGATCAGGCGACAGCGGCATCCAGCAGCTCCTTATTCCCTCAGCAGGGAATAAACGGTTCCACACTGGAGGAGGCGAACCGCGGCGCACCGAATGTGTAGCCTAGTGTTTCAGGTACTTCCTTGAGTATAGCTGTATCTGGGGTATGATTGAGGAGATGAGCTTGTTCTCGGCCTTGTTGAGGTGCTCTTGGAGCGTCGTCCGTGGTACGTTTGCCCTCTCGGCTACTTTTCCTACGCTAACCATGCGGGGTGTCTGGTAGTACCCGCTGTTATAGGCAGCCACTATGGCGTCCACCTGCTTTTCTGTCAGCCGGCTCACCAGTGAGTTAAGTGTGATGAGAGTGTCGGAGACCATGCCGTTGAAAGGGGTCTTCTCCTCCACCTCCACCTGGAACCCGCGGCCCTCGAGCCTGTCGAAGAGCTCCGCTAGGGCCTCGTGGCGGAACGCTATGAGCCTGTAATGCTCGTAGCCGCCCTCGCAGTAGATGGGCATCAGGTTCAGTATCTCCAGCTCCTGGATGTTGTCGTGGACCGTGGTCTCCCTGGTGCATATGCAGTTCTGGGTGATCATCCTGATGCTGCTGCTGACCTCGGTTTCCTCAAGTACGTTGTAAGAGCCCCTGAACTCGTCCAGGGCCCTGCTGAACTCCTCCGGATCGTCCGAGACGATCTCGTGTACGTCCTGCACGAAGTTGCACCATGTCCAGACCCTGAGGGACGGGTACCTCTCGGTCAGCCTGTCCAGGGGGCTGCCTATCCTGACCCTGACCTTCAGCTCGGTGGCCGGCATAACAATCACAAAAAAGGGAGGGGGAGGCTATCTCGCTTTCGCAAGGTTCGCCTTCATGTCCTCGGGGTTCAGGCTGTAGCCCTTCCAGAGAGCCTCAAGCTTGCTGCAGGGGTACTCGCCGCACTGGCTGCACAACTTGACGCCCTGACCCCGCGCACAGTTGCGCACAGCGCAGCTTGTACAGCCCCGGTAGACGCGGTCGCTGGTGCAGCCGTCGCAGAGCATGTCATTAGCGGTGAAGCCTTTGTCCCCGCCCCACTTGGCGGCCAGCTCGGAGAGCTTCTCCGTGTCGTTGGCCTGGGTGGCCTTGTACGCGGCGCACTCGCCGCAGTTCAGTCCGCATGATGCTATTCTCAGCATGGGTCACTGGTTCCCGGCCACACGAATAGACGTTGTGCCGTCAAATGACGGGTGTTGAATCCCTGAATAGAATAGATAAGTCAATCAGGTGAAATAACCGCTTCTGGTAAAGTTGTTCCATTGAGAAAAAAAGTGTTTACTTTTGGTTGGTGAGACGATTGGCTCAGCTGTCAGGGTCTTCGCCGTCTTCGATCCCGTCGTCATCGCTGTCACTGTCGTTGGGGTCGGTGTCGTGCTGCACTTCCTCGAGATCGTCCAGCCCATCGTCGTCACTGTCGTCGTCAAGCGGGTCAGATGAGTCATCAACCTCGGATGAGTCGTCCAGGCCGTCATCGTCGCTGTCGTCGTCGTTAGGGTCGGTGCCGAGCTCCACCTCAGAAGAGTCGTCGAGCCCGTCGTCATCACTATCGTCATCGTTCGGGTCAGTGCTGTTCTGAACTTCTTCGCCATCGTCCAGCCCGTCGTCATCACTATCGTCGTCGTTCGGGTCTGTGCTTAGCTCCACCTCAGACGAGTCGTCGAGCCCATCGTCGTCGCTGTCGTCGTCGTTAGGGTCAGTGCCGAGCTCCACTTCGGACGAGTCGTCAAGACCGTCATCGTCGCTATCGTCATCATTGGGATTGGAGGAGTGCTCGACCTCGGAGGAGTCGTCGAGCCCGTCATCGTCGCTGTCATCGTCGTTGGGGTCAGTGTCATGCTGCACTTCCTCGAGATCGTCCAGCCCATCGTCGTCGCTGTCGTCGTCAAGAGGATCAGAGGACTCGTCTATCTCGGATGAGTCGTCAAGACCGTCATCGTCGCTGTCGTCGTCGTTAGGGTCAGTGCCGAGCTCCACCTCAGACGAGTCGTCGAGCCCATCGTCGTCGCTGTCATCATCGATGGGACTCGTTTCATAGTTCTCTACCTCCTCGTAGTCGTCCAGGCCGTCGTCGTCGCTGTCGTCGTCGAGCGGATTCGATTGGATGTCCTCGATCTCTGTGCCGTCGTCCAGGCTGTCCCCGTCCGAGTCGCTATTGGTGGGGCTAGTCCCGTAAGTCGAGACCTCCTCGCCGTCGAGAACCTTGTCGCCGTCAGAGTCTGAGCTGATTAGGTTCGTGCCCAGGTTCATCTCGTTTATCCCGATGAGCCCGTCGCCGTCGATGTCCAGCCCAAGAGCCCCGATAGCCCCCGTGGCTAACAGGATGATCGGTATGCCAACCATAACGAGGTTTGGTTTGATTGCCATCTTACATTTTCACCTCTTCAGGGTTGAGGGAACCCCGAGTATTAAACCTGAAAAAAAAATCTTCAGTGTTACTACCTGTTAACAGTCTAAGGTGGTAGCATGGACGTGTCACACTAGCAACCTATGAGAGCAGCTTGGATGAGTCTCCAGGGAGCCGGCTTCCCTCAGCCTGCGTGGTGGAGCCTGAGCCAGCCTGGCAGCGAGGACATGAGCCTCGTCACGATCCTCTCTGCTGCCTCTATCCAGACAGCCTTGTTGCCGTACGCCTCTCCCCCCGCGGCCCCTACCAGGTCCGAGACGCCCCTGAGTATCAGGAGCCGGGTGTTGTTCCTGTTGCACACCCAAGCGATGGCGCCCGACTCCCAGTCCCCGACGCGGGCCCCGTACTTCTCCCTGAGGCGAGGGATGTCCTCGGGCAGGAGGTCCCTGTCGCCGCTCACGATGGCGGCTCGGACCACGGGTATGGGCGGCTCCGATACCCAGCTGAGGTCGATCTCTGTGGTGAACTTGGCTATGACCTGGTCCGTGTCGCCGATCTGGTTGATGATGTCGTAGACGATGGCCCTGTCCACCATGATGACCGCGTCGCGCTCGACGTCCCCCATGAAGCCGCCGCAGGTCCCCAGGTTCACCAGGAGCTCTGGGCGCCAGGTGCTGATAGCGTACTGGGCCGAGGCAGCGGCGGGTATCTTGGGCCACCCGCCGTGAAAGAACACCACGAGCTCGCCGGCCACGTCGGCGGTGAACCAGAGGCCGTAAGGGGACTCGTGGTACTCAGCCTCGGGGAAAAGCCGTGGGATGACCCCCCACTCGCCGTCAGCCGAAATGACTACGACAACCTTCGGGTTCATGGCGTAGACGGGTGAAGGTGTGACTGGGAGTGTAAATGGGTTTGGAGCCTCACTTCTCGTAGACTATCTTGCCGTCTATGATGGTCATGTCCACGGGGATGTCCTTGATGCGCTCAGGCGGCACCGTTAGGATGTCCTCGCCCAGCACCACCATGTCCGCCAGCTTACCCTCCTCCAGGCTGCCCAGCCGGTCCTCGTCCAGCTGCTGGTACGCCGAGTGCACCGTGTACAGCTTCAGGGCCTCCGTCACCGTCACCCTCTGGCTCACGCCGAGGGGCTTACCCGCCTTGGTCCGGCGGTTCACCAGCGCGTGAATAGCCATAAGCGGCGGGTAGGGCGCGCACGGGTGGTCGCTGTGGGCGGCTATCTTCACCCCGGCGTCCAGGAAGCTGCGGGCCGCGAACATGCGCTCCAGCCGCTTCTCCCCGAAGGCGGGGATGAGCTTGTCGCCGTGGTAGTAGGCGTAGGGCCCGAAGATGGTGGGCAGTATGCCCAGCTCCTTGATGCGTCTGACCAGCTCCGGTGTGATTACGGTGCAGTGGATGTCCCTGTTCCTGGGGTCCTTCCGTGGATACTTCCGCTGGGCCTCCTCCATGATGTCCAGGTACATGGCTATGGCGGCGTCGCCGTTGGCGTGGGACGATATCCTGTAGCCCTCCGCGTAGGCGTCCATGATGGTCTTGGTGGCGATCTCCCTGGTGGTGGCCATAACGCCGTAGAACCCAGGCTTGTTCAGGTACTCCTCGGTAACCGCTGCCGTCCTCGCCGATATGGCCCCGTCAAAAAAGAACTTGAGGCCCCTTATGGCTAGCCAGTCGTCGCCCAGGCCCTGGTATATCCCCAATTTATTGAGTTCTGGAAACAGGTCGATGGCTACATCCATTCGGACCCTGATGGGGAGACCGCCGCCGTTCTTCACGTCGAGGGCGGCCCTCATCTGGCTGCGCTCCACGGTGTCGTAAACGCACGTGAGGCCGACGGAGGCGCACTCCTGGAGTATCTCCCGGGCCCCGTCACGCGCCATCTCCCGTGTGGGCTGGGACGCGGCCTCGGGCAGCACCATGTCGATGGCCTTCTCGTGGAGGCCGCCCGTAAGCTCGCCCTTCGCGTCACGGTCGAACTTGCCGCCCACTGGGTCAGGCGTGTCTCTGGTTATGCCAGCCTGCTTGAAGGCGTAGCTGTTGGCGATACTGAAGTGGCCTCCCACAGTGGAGAGTATCACCGGGTGCTTCGAGCTGGCCCCGTCCAGCTCCCACCTGGTGGGATGCCTCTTCTCGGCCAGCTTGGAGTCGTCCTCCTGGTAGCCATGGACCCAGGCCCCCTTGGGCGTCCTCTCCGCCCTCTCCCTGAGCCTGCCCACAAGGTCCGCAATGCTGTGAACACCGGCCTCCTCGCTGAGGTCCACGTAGAGCTTCCTGCCCGCCCCCACGGACATCATGTGGCAGTGGCTGTCGATGAGGCCCGGCACAACTGTGCGGCCCTTCAGGTCGATGACCCTGGTCTCGTCGCCCACGAGGGGCTTAACATCCTTGGTATTCCCAACCTTGACGAGCCTGCCGTGCTTCACTGCGACGGCCTCGGCTATGGACTCCTCGGGGTCCAGGGTGACTATCTTACCGTTGATGAGCGCCAGATCAGCCTTCAAACCATAAACCTCGTTAGATTACCATTACCCGAGAGTACAAAACATTATTTACCTTAACAGTTGCCTTGACTACCATAATCAAATCTGTGTAATTACTTAAGTAATGTTTATTATAATGACCAACATATGTACCATTGATATTATTTGGCTACCGTGACGATCAAGGTGGAGCCTGAACTCAAGAAGCGAATGAGTGAGGTTGACGAGAACTGGTCCGCCTACCTACGGGAGGCAATAAGGCAACGCCTCGAGATGGAGGAGCGGAGGAACGCAGCTAGGAGACTATTAAATGACAAGAAGACTAAGAAAAGACGTGTCCCGCCTGGCTTCATCGTGGCGACAATACGTGAGGCTAGGGACTCACGTTGAAAAGGTACGTCGTTGATGCCTCGGTGGCTGGTAGGTTTGTTTTAGATGAGGAATTCGATGATGAGGCTAAAAGCATCCTTGAAGGCTTCGTTAAGGGCGAGTACAATCTCCTGGCGCCTACACTCATCAACTATGAGGTCGGTAACTCTCTGAGGACCGCTGCAGCTAGGAAAGAAATCAGTGTAGAGGAATCTGAAGTATCGTATGAAGCGTTTCTTGGGTTTAAAATAGATGTTGATAACATGGAAATTGATGATTACCTAGGAGCACTGGCTCTCAGCAGCCGAAGAAACATAAGCGTCTACGACGCGGCTTACATCTGGCTGAGTAAGAAGCTGGCCGCCCCCCTCGTCACCGCCGACGCTAAACAAATGGAAGCGGCTACTGATGAGACCAAAGTATTGCATCTAGGGGATTGGGCTCGACCAGCTTAAGTCCAATGGGTCTGGACGTAGCCTAAACATTATATGCTCTGCGAGCCGAGACACAGCCATGAGCAAAGTAGATTACGCTGAGATGGAGAAGAAGTACGTCTACGGGACCTGGACCTACCAGAACAAGTGGAACCCCAGGGTCATCGTCAGCGGCGACGGGTGCTACGTCACCGACGCAGACGGCAACAGGATACTGGACTTCAGCTCCCAACTAATGTGCAGCAACATAGGCCACGGCAACAGGGCCGTCATCGACGCCATGACGGAGCAGGCCAAGAAGCTGTGCTTCGCGTCTCCCAGCTTCGCCACCCCGCCGGCGGCGCTGCTGGGCAAGAAGCTGGCCGAGATAGCGCCAGGCGACCTCTGCAAGAGCTATCTGACCATCGGCGGCGCCGAGGCCAACGAGGCCGCCATCAAGATAGCCCGCATGTACACCCGGAAGCCCAAGCTCGTGTCCAGGTACAGGTCCTACCACGGGGCCTCCTCGGGCGCCATAGCCCTCACCGGGGACCCCAGGACACAGAACGCCGTGGGGATGCCCGGCGTGGTCCGCGCCCCGGACTGCTACTGCTACAGGTGCCCCTTCGGCAAGACGTACCCGGGATGCGGCATCACCTGCGTGGAGTACATCGACGAGATCATAAAGCTGGAGGGCCCCCACACGGTGGCTGGTGTAGTCGTGGAGCCCATAGTGGGCTCCAACGGCATCCTGGTGCCGCCCGACGAGTACATGCCCAGGCTCAGGGAGATATGCGACGAGAACGAGGCGCTCCTCATCGACGACGAGGTGATGACGGGCTTCGGCCGCACCGGCAAGATGTTCTGCGTCGAGCACTGGGGCGTCTCCCCCGACATAATGTCTATGGCCAAGGGCATCTCCGGCGCGTACCTGCCCGTGGGCGCCACCATGACAAGCAGGAAGATAGCCGAGTACTTCGACCAGCCCGAGAACAATTTCAGCCACGGCCAGACCTACGCCAACCACCCCATGTGCTGCGCCGTCAGCCTCGCCACCATCGAGGAGTACCAGAAGAAGAGGATCGTGGAGAACGCGGCCAGGATGGGCAAGGTCATGGAGAAGAGGCTCGGCGAGCTGGCCGAGGAGCACAGGTCGGTGGGCGAGGTCAGGGGCAAAGGCCTCTTCTGGGGCGTAGAGCTGGTCAGGGACAGAGAGACCAAGGAGCCCTTCGTCGCCAGGCACGTGAAGGCGGACCCCAACATCATCCAGAGGGTCAGCGCCGAGGCCATGAAGAGGGGCGTCTACATAAGCAACTTCATAAACACCCTCATCATCGCGCCGCCCCTCATAGCCACGGAGAAGGAGATCGACGAGGGCGCCAGGGCCCTGGGCGAGGCCCTGGTGGCAGCCGACAAGGAGACCCGCTAGGCCAGGGCCCCCAGGGCGGCCTTCCTCTTCTCCTTCCTCTTGGCGAGCCTCAGGAACGTCTGGGGCAGGCCGGGTATCAGCTGGTTGGAGTCCTCGGCGGCGTCCCTGCAGAACCTTATAACCGTGTCCTCGTTCAGTAGAGCCGTCTTCACCGCCGAGCTCAGCGATCCCTTGGGCTCCCTGACGGTGTACTCGTCCTCGTCCATGGGCTTGGACAGGTACCCCACCTCGAAGGCGTCCGTCACCCCCTCCCGGTAGACCTTCAGGATCATGTCCCTGTGCTGGACGCCCTCGTCTGCCAGTTTGCTGAGCGTGTCGGCGGCCTCAGGGTGGATCTGAGCCAGGGAGCGGAGTATCTCGGCCACCCTGTCCTCCAGCTCCCCATGGAGGGCTATGAGCTGGCTGGTGGTCCTAAGCACCTAGGGCCACCGCTGGATGACTACCTTCCGCTCCGTGAAGAAGTCGACGGCGTCCCTGCCCTGGCCGTGGAGGTCCCCGTAGAAGCTGTCCTTCATGCCGCTGAAGGGGAAGAAGGCCATGGGCGCCACGGTGCCTATGTTGACGCCCACGTTGCCGCACTCCACCTCGTACTGGAACCTGCGGGCTGCCTTGCCGCTGCCCGTGAATATGCTGGCCGCGTTGCCGTAGTTGCTGGCGTTCACCATCCCGATGGCGTCGCCCAGGTCCCCGGCGTGGAGGACGCTCATGACGGGGCCGAATATCTCCTCCTTGGCGATGGTCATGTTGGGCTGGACGCCTTGGAAGATGCTGGGGCCCAGGAAGCAGTCCCGCGGGTATCCGCCGCAGTCGTACTTCCTGCCATCCAGCATCAGGCTGGCCCCCTCATCGACCCCCTTCTCGATGTAGTCCATGACCCTCTGCTTCCTGGGGACCGCCTGCAGGGGCCCCATCTGGACCCCCTCCTCCAGGCCGTAGCCGATCCTTATGCCCTGGGTCGCCCTCTGGACCTTGCCCAGGAAGCCGTCTATGAACTTCTCGTCGTCGCCCACCATCACCAGGTTGGCCCCCGCAAGGCACCTCTGCCCGGCGTTCCCGAAGAAGCTGGACAGGAGCCCGGGGACCGTGGACTCCACGTCCGCGTCCGGCATGATCACCAGGAAGTTCTTGGCGCTACACTGGGCCTGGACACGCTTGCCGTGGGAAGCGGCCTCCCTGTAGATGACGTCGCGCCCGATCTTGCTGGACCCCACGAAGCTGACGCCCTTGACGCCGGGGTGCTCCAGGATAGCCTGCACCGGCTCTACGTCTCCGTGCACCATGTTGATGACACCCGGCGGAAACCCGGCCTCATCCACCAGCTCCATGAGCTTCACCATGCTGAGCGGCGTCCAGGGGCTGGGCTTTATGATGTAAGTGTTGCCCGTGGCCACCGCGATGGGCATGAACCAGAGGGGCACCATGAAGGGGAAGTTGAAGGGCGCTATGCAGGCGAAGACCCCCAGGGGCTGCTTGATGGCCGCCTCATCTATGCCCGTGCTTATGTCCTCCAGGTTGTACCCCATCATGAGGCTGGGGATGCCTGTGGCCACCTCCACGTTCTCGATGCCGCGCCGCACCTCGCCCCTGCTCTCGTCTATGGTCTTGCCGTGCTCCATTGTGCAGACGCGGCTCACCTCCTCGAAGTGCTGCTCCAGGAGATCCTTGAGCCTGAAGAAGTAGCGGGCCCGGGTGAGGGGCGTGGTCCTCCTCCACGCGGGGAACGCCTCCTGGGCCGCGTCCACCGCTGCCTCCACGTCCTCCGTGCACCCCATGGGCACCCTGGCCAGCGGCCTCATGGTGGCGGGGTTCACGGCCTCCCTGTACTCCTCGGAGCCGGACTCCACCCACTCACCGTCTATGTAGTTCCTAACATCCAGCACGCCCTTGATGGGCTCATCCAGTACGACCATGCACACCAACCTCAGCGTTTATGTTGGGTTACATGTGGTTTGAGCCGATTTAAAATATCGGTGCGGAGCAGCGCCCTTTGCTTAGAGCCGCGGCGGGCCCGCCCGGACCCGGGTCCTCATCTCCTCCAGTGGCCCCCTCCAGCTGTTGACGTCCTCGGACCACCATGTGGCCCCGGCGAGGCGCCACGGCTCGACGAGCCCCGCACCGGCCTCCGGGTCCCCCGGGGTCTGGCCTCCCGCGACGGCGTCGAAGGGCGCCGTCGATGTGCGGTGCACCTTGACGTAACTGAGGATGCCCCTCAGGTCCTCTGGAGTCAGGGTGTCGGGCCAGTTGCGGGCGGGGTATACGCCGTCGAACCCGGCGGCCCTGCGCATGGGGGGCCTGCTGGGCCAGAAGCCGCCCACCCATATGGGTATCCTGGGCGACTGGAGGGGTCTGGGCGTGAATGTGACCTCCTCAAGCGTGTAGTGTTTCCCGTGGTGCGTCACCGGCTCGCCGCTCCATAGGGCCGTCATGATGTCCAGGCCCTCGTCCAGCCTCTCCGCCCGGGCCTTGGGGTCAGATTCCTCGCCGAAGGAGGAGAATTCCTCTGGCGGGTTCCCCAGCCCGACGCCCATTATGATCCTCCCCTTGGAGAGGTGGTCGAGGGAGGCCATCTCCCGGGCCACCTTCCAGGGGCGCCTCCGGGCTAGGGGCGTGACCATTGCCCCGATCCTTATTCGGCTGGTGCGCGCAGCGATGGCCGCCAGCGTCACGGTGGGGTCCCCGACGGGGCCATAGCCCTGGAGGTGGTCCCAGGTGAAGAACCCGTCCCAGCCGGCGTCCTCGGCCTCCGCGGCCAGCTCGGCTACGGTGGCCGGGTCGTGGTAGTCGCCGAAGTTGGGGACGTTTATGCCGTACTTCATG
>MEZG01000057.1 GCA_001775965.1 Candidatus Bathyarchaeota archaeon RBG_13_60_20
GCGGGCCCGATGTAGGTCACGTCGACGCCCTCGACGCTGCAGATGTCCTCGATGTTCTTCACGGCCTCCTTGGTCTCGATCTGGACTATGACCAGCACCTCATCGTCGGCCGTCTTGAGGTACTCGGGGTCGAACATGGCCGCGCGCCTGGGGCCGCACCCCCTGAGCCCTCCGGGCGCGTACCGGGTCGCCTTCACGGCCGCCTCTGCCTCCTGCCTGTTGTTGACCCAGGGGACTAGGACGCCGTAGGCTCCAATGTCAAGGGCCCTCTTAATCTGCACCAAGTCGTTCCACCACACTCTGACGATGGGCGTGGTCTTGCTGCCGGGCCTCATGGCCTGCATGAGGGTCTGGGCAGTGAGCATGTCCAGGGGGGCGTGCTCCGTGTCGATGACGAAGTAGTCGAAGCCCATGTTGCTCATCATCTCCGAGGCCATGGGGCTCTCCACGGTTATCCAGGTGCCGTACGTCTGCTCCCCGGCCCTGAGCCTTCTCTTGAGTTCGTTTTTCACCTTGAAGTTCACCTTCCTTGGTTCACATATGACGGTGGCGGCCCGTATATAGGATTTCTCAGGGCTCTACCTGAGCCCCTCAACGGTCTCCATGATGCCCTGGACCCAGCGGAGGTAGCTGTTCAGCGCTGCCCTCATGGCCGAGGTGTCGCTGGCGTAGGCCCTTATGACTAGGCCTCCTGGGATCCTCTCCAGCTCGGCGTCTGACCGATCGGAGGACGGGGACCCGGTTTCGGGGGTTAGAGCCCCCAATATGGCCTCGACGGTGCCATCCGGGACGGCCAGCCTGACCTCGGCTTTGCAGCTACGCGTATGTGACATACGGATCAAAAAGGTTGTTAAAGAATACTAGTTCTGGGTGCGGACGCGTTGAGCGGCCTCGCCCAGCTTCGTCGAGGGCGTGTATGCGCCGCCGGCGAACCGGTAGCCGCACTTCTTGCAGTTCCAGAGGCCGACGCTGACGCGCTTCACGGAGGGGCTGGCGCAGCTTGGGCACTTGTTGGTCGCCCTCACTGTGCTCATGACGCGGGCGTACCGCTTACGGAGTGTGGCTCCGCCTCTCGGCCCCAGCCCGATATCCTTTCTCTTCTTCTTAGCCATTACACGCTCGCCATTACCTTTGCCCTTATCTCAACCGCCTTCTCGGACGCGATATTTATGCATTTCTTTATCTCGTCCACGGTGAAGCCCACAGGCCCGCTCTTCTGGATGGCGTTCACGTTGTTGTTCTCGTCCAGCGTTATCGTTATACGCCCGTCCATGACCTCCTCCTCGTCGGCCGTGGCGTCCACTATGAACTCGCTCCCTATCTTCACGAGGGTGACGGCGATGGGGTGGGCCCTCAGCTTCAGCTTCTTGGTCTTGTCGGTTGAGGACACTGCGCCCTTTGTCACCTTGAACTCGGGCAGCTCTGCCGTGTTGAGGGCGGCCAGCGCCCCCGCGCTGCAGGCGTCTATCAGGTTCCCGTCGAAGTTGATGATGTAGAGGTCCACGTAGACCATCTGCACCTTCTCCCCCGAGACAAGCCCCAGGTCCTCCATGCTGAGGACCTTCGCGGCCCTCAGGCCCCTGTCCACGACGCGGGCGAGCTCCACCGCCTCATCCGGCGGCGGGCCCGGCTCCCAGGTGGGGTGGGCTATGGGCGTGTACTCGGCGTTAACCATCATCACTCCCTCGTCTGGTGAGTCCTCGAAGGGTGTGCCGATCCCGGACTTCACCCCCACCACGACGTGGCTCTTCCCGAGCTTGACCTCGGCTGACCCCTCGGGCTTCTCTAGGAACCTCGTCTTTATCTGCAGGTCCCTGTACTGGAGTAGATCCCGGCCGTCCATCCGCTTGCCGGTCTTCACCACTTCCTCGATCTTCTTGCGCTTGAGCCTTGACACTATTCCGTTGCTCATTGCTCCTCATCCTCCGTGGGCTCGTCCTCGGTGGTCGGCTCCTCCGCCTCCTCGGGCTCGGGCTCAGGCTCGGGCTCGAACTCGGCCTCGGCGGCTACCTGCCCCGCCTCCTCCCGGACCGCGGCGTACTTCTTCTTTAGAGCCTCCTTCTGGATCTCGTAGATCTTCTTGCATCCATCGACGGCCAGCCTGACGCACTCCTCGGTCTCCTCCCGGGTCATGATGCCCTCCATCTGGAGGAGGGTCACCTGCTCGAACTTGGGCATGTAGGCCACGGGCATGTCGGACTCGCCCTTCTTGTCCTCGTAGTCGCCCAGGTCGAGGATGAGTCTCCCCTCGTACTTGCCCGCGGCGCAGGCGGACACCAGGTCCTTCATGGGTATGCCCGCGTCGGCCAGTGCCACCGCGGCAGCGTTGATGCTCGCGCACCTTGTGCCGCCGTCGGCCTGGATGATCTCGACGAACACGTCTATGACGCTGCGGGGGTACCGCTCCAGGAACAGTGCGGGCTCCAAGCAGTCCCTCATCACCATGCTGATCTCGGTGTCCCTCCTGGACGGCGCCGGGGACCTCCTCGGGTCGACGCTGAAGGGCGCCATGTGGTACCTGCACCTGAGGACGCCCATGTTGGGCTTGCTCAGCCTCTTCGGGTGCATCTCACGGGGCCCGTAGACACCCGCTATGATCTTGTTCCGGCCCATCTCAATATATGCTGAGCCGTCCGCGTTAGGCAGGACGCCGCTCTCAATGTGTATCGGCCTAAGCTCATCATGCTTCCTGCCGTCGATCCTCTCCCAGGTCTTCGCGGGTTTCCTCTTCCTTTGTTTACTCATTTCTTTTCCTCCTTAATCGACTTCAGATACTCCTGAATCCTGTTGGTGAGGCCTGAGGTGTGAGCCTCGTCCTCGACCATGCGTATGACTCTCTCAACTAGCTCCTCGTCGCCCCGGCTCCGGCCGTTTATAAGTATCCGGCCGTTCTGCCCAATGGTGACGTTGCACCGGGTCTCCTTGAGGATCATGTTGATCATGCTTCCCTTCTTGCCGATTAGCCTCGGTATCTTCGAAGGGGTGATCCTTATGACGAAGCCTTCGTTGACCCTTCCCAGCTCCCTGCCCAGTATGGAGAGCAGGGGCGTCCTGTTTCGGTCCAGGTCGAATATCTTGGCGACGACGAGGTCGCCGACGTCAAGTATCTGGGTCATGTCCAGGCTGGTCCTGAACGGCTTGTCTGTGGCCTCGCTCACCGTCAGGACGGCGTCCGTGGGCCCGTCTATATCCACGAGCCACTGGCCCAGCTCAAGGTCCGTCACCGTCCCGATGACCAAGTCTCCCACGAGGGGCGCGTACCCCCCCTCCAGTGCTATCACGCTGACCCTGTCCTTGCTGTAGTTGACAAGGCCCACCTTGGTGGCGTACACGTTCTCGCGGTCCCTGTATGTGTTGTCCCCAGTCCTGATCCTGCCCTCGTATATGAGGTCCCCTGGGACAACTATGCTCCGTTCCTCTAGTTTAGCGCTCACTCTTCCTCTCTTCCCTATTTGACTATCCTCGACTGGACGTTCCCCTGGGTTACCTTGCCCAGGGCCTCCAGCATCTCGATCTGCATGGCCGCGGGCAGCTCTATGACGGCTACCCATGAGCCGTCGCTCTGCCACTCGTCCCTCTTGATCTCACCGTAGTCCTTGGCTACGCCGTAGCCCTTGCCCGTGAACTCGGCCGGTATCTTGATGGCTATCTGGACGTTCTCGCTGCTCATGGGGAGCACCCTCCGCAGAGCGTCCACGATCTCCTTCACCTGCTCCTCGGCATCCTTGAAGGGGTCCACCTGGATCTTGACGTCCTGGAGGGCGTTCTCTATCCTGACCGGTGGGTGGGGGAGCTTTGTCTTAGGGTCCACGTAGGTCCTGCTGATGATGTGTATTATCTGCCTCAGCTTCTGGTCCAGCATCTCCTTCCTCTGGGCCGCCGTGAGCTGGAAGACGCCCCTCTCGAACATGATCTTGGCGACCTCCACGGGGTCGCTGACCCCGAATGCCTCCTCCAGCTTCGCCGCCGACGCCTTCTCGCCCTTGTGAGAGTCGGTGAACACCGTGTCCACTATCAGGACCTTCGAGATGTCCTCCAGCTCCCCCCGCTTGTACGCCAGCCCCTTGTCAGGGTCTACTAGTATCTCGAACTTCTCTCCGCCGTGCTGGTAGCGTACGAGGGTATACTTGGTGCTCATGCCTGAGCCTCCCCTAGGACAGCAGCTTTCCCACTTCTTGTTGGCTCAGCCGACGGAACATCTTGGTGTCCATGGGCACGACGACGACCTTCACGTTCTTGGCGGACACCTCCGCGTCGGAGGCGACCTTGACGGCTTCCACGGCGAGCCTCGAGGCCTCGTCCAGGCTCATCTCGTCGAGGTACTTCTCCTCCAGGACCTTGCTGGCCTCCTCGCTCTTCCGGCCCACCGAGGTGGCCTTGAAGCCCCTGTAGGCGCCGCTGGGGTCCGTGGTGATCACCTTGCTGCCCGTGGCGTCGCATCCCGCCAGAATCATGCTTACGCCGAAGGGCCTGACGCCCGCGTGCTGCGTGTAGACCTGTGCGAGGTCGCCGAGTCTGCGTGCCAGCACCTCTATGTCCAGGGGCTCGTCGTACAGTAGCTTGTTGCTCTGGCAGTTCAGCCGAGCCTGCTCTATCAGTACCCGGGCGTCGCTGCTGAGGCCCGCTATGGCCGAGGCCACATGATCGTCCAACTGGTAGATCTTCTTGAAGTACTCGGGGTCCTCCAGGTCGCTCTCGGGGGTCTCGTTGGCAGCTATCACCGCTCCCTCTTTGCACGAGACTCCGACTATGGGGGCCCCCCGCTTCACAAGCTCGAGGGCGTACTCAACCTGATATAGTCTACCTTCCGGCGAAAAAATGGTTATGGCCCTGTCGTAGGCCCTTGGCATGAACAAATCCTTCGCTTCCCTCTTCCGCTGCGTTTCTCATACCTTTGTACTATCACTAGCTAAAAAAGATACTTGAACAGGTCGCCGCGTATCATCCTCCAGACGGCTCGCATCCATGGGTTTGGCGCCCTGGCCGGGATTCGGACCCGGGATCGCTCGGGTGACAGCCGAGCATACTAGACCGGACTATACTACCAGGGCAAACGTGAATTGGCTTAACACGGGGATGGATAATAAAGTTTGCGCCTTGGGCTCTCACCTGTACTGCTTGGCTATGAGCATCGTCGCAGTGAGGAAGATGTTGGGGATGCTCCTGAGCTTCGTGATTATGAAGCTGTCTAGGGTCTTCATGTCCTCGGTCTTGACCTTGATTATGGCGTCGTACTCGCCGTATATGGTGGACACCTCTATTACCTCCTTGTAGTTCGTGAGCTTGTCGCACACCTCGTCCTCGGACCCGGACTTGATGTTCATCATTATGTAGGCTTCTATGCTCATGTTGCCTCAACTCTCACCTTCCGTCAGCGGTTATAATTGTTGCCCCTAGTCCATGGGGGCCGCGTACCCGGCCATTATCCTGCCCATGGCAGTGAGGCTGACCGGGACGCCCTTGTGGTCCTTGGTGCCCGCCATTATGAGCTCGGCCTCTCTCAGCCCCTTGAGGTTCCAGCGGACGGTGGACTCCGGTATCTGGAGCTCCTCGGACAGCTGCTGTATGAGGACCGTGTAGATAGCCGGCTCCCCGCTGCGCGCCACGAGCCACCTTAGGATGGTCCGCTGCTTCTCGGTGAGCCTGGTGCTGGAGGCCGTCGCGAGGGCCTGCTCCAGTTCGCCGAGCTGGCTCACGTGGCGCCTCACCGAGTTCTCAAGGGCTTCCAGCCGCTTGGCTATGCGGCTGTACTCTGCGCCCGGGTTGGATTCGCCGATCCTGGTGACCTCTCTCCTTAGAATCCTTATGCTGTGGATGATGTCACCGGGGTCGGTTGTCTGTTTGGCCGTTCTAGGCCCGGAGGAAGTACTCACCTGTCATTCGTTCACCCCGACAAGGGATTCATACGCGTCGCTTGATTTAAAAGTGTTTCCTCTCGTTTCCGGGTCGCTGTCTCACGGTTCTTGGGTAACGGAGGGGAAACGCCGTTAATACGCCTCAGTCGA
Source organism: Candidatus Bathyarchaeota archaeon RBG_13_60_20 (assembly GCA_001775965.1). Classification (GTDB taxonomy): domain Archaea; phylum Thermoproteota; class Bathyarchaeia; order TCS64; family TCS64; genus RBG-16-57-9. The sequence continues at coordinate 6,006 of MEZG01000057.1, forward strand.
TCCCTTCGCCTCGACCATGCTACGGCGCCTGCCTACGCCGACGGCTCTGAAGGCGAATCCCGCCCTCTCCGCAGCCGCAGGGTCGAAGACGTTGCGGCCGTCCACGATTATGGGCGTCCTCATCTGCTGCTTCAGCCAGCCAAGGTCGATGCCGTAGTACTCCCGATGCTTGGTGACCAGCGCTATGCAGTCCTTTCCCTCCGTGGCGGCTGAGAGGTCGGAGGTTAGATTGATCCCCGCCTCTTCTCTCACGTGAGGATCGTGGACGACCACCTCCCCGCAGGCTCCCTCAAGCCCCCTGTACAGGGGGTACGCCGGGGAGTTGCGCGTGTCGTCAGAGTTCTCCAGGAAGGCGTAGCCCAGGATGGCCACCCGGGCCGCCTCCAGGTCTACGCCGTTCTCCTCCAGGCCATCCTTTATCAGGCTCAGCATGTGCAAGGGCATGCGATCATTGATTGCACGGCTGCTCACCATGACCCAGGGAGTAAGCTGTTTACTTCCGTAGGCGTCCACGCCGTACTTGAGGAGCCACGTGTCCTTGGGCAGGCAGTGGCCGCCCACGCCCGCGCCGGGGGCCATCATCATCCTGTACGGGTTCTTGTCGGAGTCGCTGGGGTCGTGGGGCAGGCTGTTAACGTACCTCCTGACCTCATGGACGTCGGACCCCAGGGACTCGCAGATGAGGGCCACCTCGTTGGCGAAGGCGATGTTGACGTCCCTGTACGCGTTCTCCGCCAGTTTGGCGATCTCGGCGGTGAGGCAGTCGGTCTCGTAGATGGGGGCCTTCACGATTTTCCTGTACAGCTCGGCCCCCCTGCCGGCGCATCCGGGCGTTAGCCCCCCCACGACCCTGGGCATAAGGGTGAGGTTGTGGAGCAGCCTGCCGACCATGACGCGCTCGTAGCTGTATACGAGGCTGAAGTCTTCGCCTGCCCGCATCCCCGACTCCTCCTCCAGGATGGGCTTGACCAGGTTCTGGGTGGTGCCAGGGGCCACCGTGGACTCGACGCAGATCATGGCACCCCTCTTCATCTCCCTGCCCACGTCCCGCGTAACGTCACTGAGGCTCTCGTATATCGGCACGCGGCGCGAGTCCACGGGTGTCTGGACGTCGATGAGCACGGCGTCCGCCTCCCCGTAGGAGGAGGTGTCGTCCGTGACTCTAAGCGTCCCCCTCCTCACCACCCTCTCTATGAGCTCGGCGAGCCCCGGCTCGTCTCCCCCTATGGGTGACCTGCCCTGGTTCATGTGGTCGATCTTCCAGCCCGAGCGCCTGGTCCGCCTCTGGACGCCCGTGACCTGGAACCCTTCCACGTCCGCGAAGAGCGCGGCCGATGGCGCCCCCACGTAGCCCATCCCCACGACGACCAGCCGCATTGGGGTCACCTTTCTTCCAGCATCTCCACGGCGTGGTAGTGGTCGTGGCCGTTGGCCACGGGCTTCCCCAGGCGCGCCGACTCTATGGCCGCCTCGCACACCTTAAGCGCCCTGAGGCCGTCCAGGCCGGTGACCTCGGGGGTCGTGTCCTCGGCTATGGAGCGGGCGAAGCTTTCCAGCTCCAGCCTCAGGGGCTCGGCACCTTCGATGAAGGGCTGGTAGATGTGGTCGGCATTCTCAACGCTGACTGTCTGGCTTATGTACTCCACGTTGATTATGCCCTCGGTGCCCGTTATGGTCAGGTTCCTGATCTTCCTGGGTGTCAGCCAGTTGGTCTCTATGAAGGCGCCCCGGTTCCGGGGGAAGCACATCACTATGTTGGCGTAGTCCTCGAAGCCGTGCTGAATGCTCCCCGCGTTGGAGAATATGGTCTTGGCCTCCACGCCGAACAGCCTGTTCACTATGTCGATGTCGTGTATGGCCAGGTCCTTGACCACCCCGACGTCCCCTATCCTGACCGGCCACCGGCTCACGCGCTTAGTGTGGGCGAGTATGACCTCGCCGATGGCCCCGCCGTCGATCATTCTTATAGCCTCCTTAACGGCGGGGTTGAATCGCTCGATGAAGCCGACTGCCAGGTGGACGCCGCGCCGCTCGGCAGCCTTGATGAGCGCAACGGCCTCCCCGATGTTGTCGGTCATCGGCTTCTCCACAAGGACGTGTTTCCCGGCCTCTATGGCCTGCAACGCGAGGCTCGCGTGGGTCACCGTCGGGGTGCAGATCGTCACGGCGTCCACGGCTGGGTCCTCGAAGACGGCCCTGGGGTCAACGCAGTGCCTGACATGGTGCCTCTGGGATACGAATCGGGCGGACCCCTCGTCGATGTCCACGACGGCTGATAACTTGACGTTTGGCATGTCAGAGAAGATGCGGACGTGGTTCCTGCCCCAGACTCCGCAGCCGATCACCGAGACGTTTAACATAAATATTTACTTGCATATAAACTATAAATGTTCTTTTATCACTGGTAGGGTCAGGACGATATTGAAGCGACGCCGGGCGGGGCGGCACTGAACGCTAGCCCGGGGCCCTATTTTCACTGTTCCCCCACCTCCACGGCGCTGCGGTCCCCTTAAAAACGGGGCCGGCCCTGGTTTGACTCGACATGAGACCACCCTCCCCGCCTGGGCGGAGCCTCCGGGAAGACTTCGAGACCGCCCTGGCCGTGATGGAGAGGCGCAGAGGGGCGGAGGCGCTCACCACGGGCAGCGGGCCCCTGGACTCCCTCGTGGGCGGCGTCGAGCCGGGCGGCTTCTACTTGTTCTACGGGCCCGGGGGAGAGGACGAGCTGGACAGGCTCGTCCACAGGATGGTCTTCGAGGCCGTAAGGGCGGGCCCCTGCCGGGAGGCGGTCTACGTCCTCTGCGGCAACTACCGGCGCTCCCGCACCATGGTGGACCTGGACTACCTCCTGTCCCTGTTCACCGGGACCGGGCTGGACGTGGACCAGTGCCTCTCTAGGGTCCACATGGTGTACGCCTTCTCGGAGAGGCAGCTCATCCGGGTCCCCGCCCTGGTGGAGGGTGTACTGGGGGACGCCGGCGACGTGACCCTGGTCGCAGTCCAGCAGATAGCCAAGCTGTTCCACGGCGCGGACGCCGTCAGGTTCGAGGACCCCGCCGAGTTCACGGGCGTCGTCTCCGGGCTCAAGCAGCTGTGCTGCGAGAGGGGGGCCGCCCTGGCCGCGACGTGCCGCCCGGCCGGTAGGGGCCTAGTGCCCCCGCCGGAGGGAGGCGCCTACCTGAGGCACGCGGCCACCGTCATCGTGTACATGAGGCCCCTCAGGGACGGCCGCGTCTCGGCGCACTTGGTGAAGCACCCCGAGTCGGCCCTCACGGGGAGGAGGATCAGCTACCTGGAGGAGGAGTACGCGTGGGGCGGGTGATGAGCGGCTCCATGAGGACCAGGCTCCAGGAGGCCATGGCCCAGCTGGACGGCAAGTACAGGGCCGCCCTGAAGGACAGCCTGATGCAGGACGCCTTCGACGAGCTCTGGCCCGCCTGGTCCGTGGAGATGGGCGCCATGATAAACTCGGAGGTCCTCTCCTCGCTGGACCTGCTCCTCTTGACAGCAGCGGTGGACAACAGGCGGCTGCTCATGGAGCTCAGGGCGCGGCTGGAGGAGCCTGGGCGTGGGGACCGTTGACGGGTGGCTCCTGGGGGTCCAGGTCGCCGGCTGCAGGGCCCTCCTCTGGGTCAAGGAGCAGGGCCGCGGCCGCGTCAGGCTCATCGACTCGTACAGGCCTGACCTCTACCTGGAGCCGCGGGGCATAGAGGCCGAGCACCTCGCGTACCTCCTGGAGGAGAAGGACGACCTGAGGGACGTGTCCCTGGAGCGCCGCGTCTCGTCCATCAAGGGCATGGAGATCAAGACCGTCCTCAGGGTCCAGGTGGACTCCGTGGAGGCCTACCGACGGGTCGTCTCCAGGCTGGAGGCCAGCCCCCTCGTGGAGGCCGTCTACGACGTGGACCTAACCCACGCCCAGCGCTACCTGTGCAGCCGGCGCCTCATCCCCATGGGCCGACTCACCGCCACAGTGGGCCCCAGGGGCCGCGTGAAGACGGTGGCGGCCCGCCCCCCGGACCTGGACCCCGCGCCGCCCCCCCTCAGGGTCCTACGGTTCGAGATCAGGTGGAGCACCGGCGACGCGCTCTGCGTCCATGAGGACGAGGACCACTGCGAGGCGCCGCCCACCCTCGTTCCCGTGGGGGAGCTCCTCGGCTCCCTGGACGAGGCGGACCCCGATGTCGTCGTGTGCACCACCCGGGACCTCTCGGATGCCCAGGGGTACTGCAGGGCCAACGGGCTCCCCAGGTTCGGCGCCGTCAAGGACGGGGAGGCCCACCTCTGGAAGGGCAGGGTCCACGTCCAGCCCCACACCTACGAGGCCTTGGGCCTCGCCGGGATAGCCGAGAGGGTCCAGTACAACCGAGAGGACCCCCAGGCCTCCGCGGACTGGGGCTCGGGCCGCGCCATAGAGAGCAGGCAGTGCTACGAGGCCCGCGCCCGCGGCGTGCTAATACCTAGGTCCGGGGGCTTCCAGCCCGTCATGACCCTCCGGGAGATGGCTCACCTGGACCACGGGGGCCTCATACTGACGCCGGACGTGGGCCTCCACGAGAACGTGGGCGTCCTGGACTTCGAGAGCATGTTCCCCAGCCTCATGGTGACCCGCAACATCAGCTACGAGACCATAAGGGGAAGCGCCGGCAAGGGTTTCATCGTGGACTTCACCAGGGAGGCCCTCGAGCGGCGCCTCCACTTCAAGCACACGCGCCGGGGCCTGGAGGAGGGCTCCCAGGCGTGGCGCTGGTGCGAGGGCAGGCAGGAGGCCCTCAAGGCCGTCCTGTTCTGCACCTACGGGTACAGCGGCTGCTGGGCCAACAGGTTCGGCAACTTCGACACCTTCATGGAGATAAACCGGGTCGCCCGAGAGACCCTGGTGGAGAGCATGAACATAGCCAGGCGCCGCGGCTACCGGACCCTCTACGGCAACAACGACAGCCTGTTCCTCAAGCGCCCCGGCGCCGACCCCGGCGACTACCAGGCGCTGGCTGACGAGATATCGGCCCACACCGGCCTCTCCATGGCAGTGGACAAGGTGTTCAGGTACCTGGTGCTCCTGCCCCAGAAGGGCGAGGAGCGGACGGGCGCCGCCAACAGGTACTACGGCAGGACCGTGGAGGACAGGCACGTCCACAGGGGCATAGAGCTGAGGCGCAGCAACACGCCGCCCTACGTGGCCGAGGTTCAGAGGCGAGCCGTCGAGGCGCTGCTGGGCCCCGGCACTGTGGGGGAGGTGTGCACCGCGGGCGTGGACGCCGCCGTCCAGGTGATAGAGGACGCGTGCAGGAGGCTGAGGCGCCGCCAGGTCCCCGAGGAGCAGCTCTGGTCCTCCACCGTCCTCAGGGGCCGCCCCTCCGAGTACAGGGCCAAGCTGCCACACGTGGCCGCCGCGGAGGCCCTGGAGATGCAGAGGATGAGGATGGGCGCCCGGACACAGGTGGACTACGTCTACGCGGACGCGGGCCACGGCAACAGGTTCAGGAGGGTGAGGCCCGGCGGCTACGGCGGCAAGGTGGACGCCGAGAAGTACGTGGAGCTGGTCAGGGAGGCGGGCCGCAGCGTCCTCGCCCCCTTCGAGGTGGACCTTGATGAGCCCGGGCCGAGAGCCGTCCCCCTGAGCCGGTTCATGTAGCCCGTTGAAGGGATCGTCGTAGGTTCGGTTCCTCAAACATCGCTGTGCGCCTCCACCGCCACCGCCTCCCAGGCAGCGCCCTCCACTCCCGCGCCCTCCCTGAGGATCGTCAGCACGAGCCTGCCGGAGTCGGTCAGCCTCACGTCCACGGGGTCCGCGGCCGTGCCGTAGTCCAGGAGCTCCAGCTCCTTCAGCACCTTTGCGTTGAACTTGAGCGTGGAGTAGGGGACCCCACGGCTCTCCGATAGCTCCATGAGGATGCGGGTTATTCTATCGATCCTGTTCTCCACTGTCGAGAGGATCAGAACCTGGTTCTCGTTCAAAGATCTGTTCAGGAGCCTGCCCAGAGAAGTTATGCGGCTCCCGGTTAATCGAATTGGCGGCTCAAAATCACCACTTCCCTATCAGGGGTGGGGTCGACGCTATTAATGTTTGCGGCGCGGATGGCTCGTGAAGCCCGAGCCCCTGGGACTCCCAGAGGCAGCCTGGCCTCTCAGCTAGTTGAGCGAATGGCCACCCACTCGGCTAGCCCCATCTTTTCCACGCCCCCCGCGGTCACCAGGCCGGTGTAGTCTCCCTCCCCGAGGTCGTGGAGCCAAGGCCACATGACGAACTCAACGTCGAGCCCCTCGACGAGGCCGGGGATCATCCGGATGAACTCGGCCTGGGCCGCCTCGCTACCGAATGACGGGTGGGACGGCCACGCGACCTCCGTGAAGGCCACAGGCCTGCCGGGCAACATGGAGGCTGCCCCCGAGTAGTACTCGCGGGGGATGTCCTGGGGCCTGTTCACGCCATTGACGCTGTGAGGGTAGCTGGTGAAGGCGAGCAAGTCCATCTTGTCCGGGTCGAAGAGGGAGAGGAAGCCCATGTCTGCCTCGCGGTTCTCCGAGACTATCTCCCTGCTGAAGGTGCAGAACACCTTGGTGCCTGGGCTCAGCTCCTTGACCTCGTCGTATATCTCCTCGTAGAGCGTCACCCAGTGGGCGAACCCGTTGGGGCCTTCCATGCCGTGGGCCTCCAGCCACCTGTTCACCTCGTTGCCCACGGACAGGTACCTGGGCCGGGCGGCCTCTACGGCTTCCACGGCGGCCCTCTTGTAGGCCCGCCTCCACTCCGGGTCGCTAAGAGAAGGGTTCGCGATGCCAGGCGGAGACTTCAGTGTCAAGCCCTGGTCCATGAAGCTGAGGTGGATGAGGGGCGACATCCCGTTGCCCCTGGTCAGCTGGTCCACGAAGACGCTGCCCCACTCGCCGCCGAGCTCCTCGGGCATCTCGTAGAAGGCGGAGGGCCTGCCCCACACGGGGACCAGGTCGGTGAACTCCGACGCCTCGCGGTAGGCGTCTTCGAAGCTCTGGCCCTCGGCCGGGTTGGGGAGAACCCCCAGCAGGAACCCGTCATGGGGCTCGATGTCGTCGGTGGGCTCCACCGCCGGCTTCCTGTAGGCGACGTATATGTCGGCCTCGATCATCTGGCCGTCCTCGAAGAAGTGGTGGACGAAGTAGACGTTGCCCGCGGTGTCAAGTGTGGGCTCCCCGGCGAATGTGCCGAGGATGAGCTGGGGCTCGCTCCACGCACCGCCCACGAGCTTGGACCTGAATATGCCGGGCGTCCCCATGTACCACCTGGTGATCCAGAGCTCCTCGCCGTCCAGGGACACGAAGGGCCATCCCTCGCTGTCCGGGCTGTTCACCTCGGCCACGTTCACGGGCTCGCCCCAGCCGTCTCCCTCCCGGTCGATGTACCAGAGGTCCATGCCGCCCAGGCCCCCCTCCCTCTCGGAGTGGTAGTACATCCTGCCGCCGTCGGCGGTGATGTGGAGCTCACCGACCATGACCTCCGCGTTGAGTTCCTCGCCCACGTTCCTGATGTTGGTGTACCCGTCCTCGGCTATGTCGGATACCCAGAAGTCGATGCTCCTGTAGTTGCCGACGCGGGCCGAGCAGAACCAGAGCTCGTCCTCGGAGGCGTAGGCCGCCCCGTCAAGGTGCAAGTCGCCTGTGCCCAGCGGGACCATCGTGGCCTCGCCCCACGCACCGTTGGCCTTCCTGGAAACCCATATGCCGGACACGCCGTCCAGGAGCTGCTTCTCCGGGGGCACCCTGACGTCGGGC
>MEZG01000058.1:0-2485 GCA_001775965.1 Candidatus Bathyarchaeota archaeon RBG_13_60_20
GGTCCTCGTGGACCTCCACGCCTATCTGGTGGCCCACCATGCCGCTCGGGAGCCTAGCCCTGAGGTAGTCGCCGTAGCCCTCCCTGTCGAGGACGCGCTCGATGCTTGGGAAGACCTCGTTCACCCTGTGGACCTCTTCGCCTATGGAGTCCAGGGTCTCCACCACGGCTGCCTGGAGGGCCGCATAGGCCTTGGTGATGTGCTCCCGGGATTCGCCGAAGTAGAAGCTCCTGCCCCAGTCGCTGCAGTACCCGTCGAGGACGAACCCCACGTCGAAGGCTATGCTTGAGCCGGGGTCGAGGGGCTCCTCATGGCCGTAGTTGAACACCGCGTCCGTGGGCTCGCCGCCGCTCCTGCAGAACCCTGCCGTCGAGGGGAAGCTCACGTCGCTGGCGCCGATCATGCGGCCCATCGTCTCGATCTTGAGGCCGAGGCCCCGCATCGTGTCGCCCTCCACGACCTGGTCGATTATTCGGCCCATGACGTTCTCTGTGAGCTTTGCCGCCTTCCGGAGCTTGTCTATCTCCTCCTGCTCCTTGATGGCCCTAATGTCGTCTAGGATGCCCTCGGCGCTCCTGAACTTGGCTCCCTTGTATGCGGAGGCCAGCGACAGCATGAGCTTTCCCCACATGTACTCGCCGATGCCCACGGATGCACGTTCGCCCACGAGACCCTCCACGATCTGTTTGACGACCGGTGTTGGGTCCTCGAACATCTCCAAGCCTCGGACGTCCTTTATCCAGCCCTCCTTAGCCTTTCCGGCTGAGCCCGCGCCGCAGAGTATTACGGGTTCGCCTACCCGAGGCACGAACACCGAGTCACAAGGATTCATCAGGTCCCTTCCGCGCCGCCACTCGACCTGCGTGCCCGTGAGGTACTGGAAGTCTGGGCTCGCCCCGAGAACCACGAGGTCCAGGCCTCGGGCTTCCATCCTGGCTTGGAGCCCACTGAACCTGCTTCCGTAGTCAGCCATGTGAAAACATGGGCGTCAGTTGATAAATCATTTATGACTCAGAGGTCTGTACCCCTGCATTATTGCATTCATCGGCTGCAATAAATGGAACTAAATTATCTCGACCAATCCGCGGTCAGCGTCCACCCGGACCCTAGCCCCGGTCCTGATGGAGGTAATTGGATCCTTGTCGAGCTTATCTACCAGAGGGATGTCGCTGATGACGCAGCCCGTGGCAATAATGGCATCCGTCTCGGTGTTTATGACGGCAGCAGGGGCCGTCCCCAGCTTCTTCATCCTGTAGATCACGTAGCTGCCCACGGTGCTCCCCTTGCCGCGTGGAAACACGAAGACCTTCCCCGACACCTTCTCCCCGCAGCAGCAGTGGCCCGGCTCCGTCACGCACCCTGTGACGGGGTCCACGCCCCCGTAGAAGCTCACAGGCTCGGCGCTCACGAGGGCCTCGGCCTCGGCCCGGCCGCCCATCACCTTCCTGCCACTGAGTATCACCTTGAGGCGGCCTCCACCAACTCGTTTACCTCGGCTATCATTGTCGGGAACCCGTGGCTGACGCTGTAGTGGGCGCCCTTGAAGCTGTTGGTGGCTACGCCGCGCCACCCCATCTCGTGGAGGGGGGCCACAACCATGCAGGTGTCCCTGAGGACCCTGCCCCCGGCAGCCTCTATTGCCTTGACGTAGCCGGCCTCGACGCCCTGGGTGTAGACGCCCCGGCTCGTGAAGACCATGAGTCTGCCGCCGAGGTCTTTGCCCTTTGAGCACCTGGCCACCTCGCCCAGCTCCTTCAAGCTGCAGTGGGGGCACCCTACGCAGTATGTCGGTTCGTCGGCGTCGCAGCTCAGCTTGCCTCGGGCCTCCTCGAGGTCGCGCCTCTCCACGGTCACCTTCTCCGCGCCGTCCATGTGCCCGAGGGCCCACTCCGCCTCGGGGGTGACGCCTTCGCCGTGCCATAGGGCCACTCCCCCGCTGGTGGCGGACGCGGCCCCGAGGGTCTTCATGCTCTCGATGTCGGGTCTCCCCAGCCCCTTGAAGTAGGGGACCCCGCTGCCCGCAAGCCTGCCCGCGACGTACCCCAGGGCGCTGTAGTCCAGCCTTGTCATGAGGCGGGCCTCCACCTCGACCCTCAAGGTGGGTGCCCTGTTCTCGTCCAGCCTGAAACCGTAGAGCGGCGTCAGGCCCGTCACGGCGGACGCGAGGGTGGTGGGCCCCGACTCCCTGTTGGTGCGGGCCCCCAGCACGCTGTTGCTGTAGCAGATGGCGTTGCTCTCCGCCCAGGCTATCTGGGCTCCGCGCCGTGGCACGTGGCCGATAAGGTATGGGGTGCAAGTGCAGGTGGGCTCCACACCCATCCTCGTGAAGGCGTCGATGATCCTCCTCTGCCCGGCCGCGAACCCCTCGGGCACGTTCATCTCCCGCCACCTGTCCATGTCCATGCCGGCCGGGTTAAGCGTGGCCCGGACCCTGCACTTGGCTCCCATGGCCGCCTGCTCCTCAAGCCACTCCGTGCCGGCGTCC
>MEZG01000058.1:2619-6962 GCA_001775965.1 Candidatus Bathyarchaeota archaeon RBG_13_60_20
CATACGCTCCTGCTCGGGTGTGAGGTACATGAAATCAGTGAATCAGGCTCCCCGGCGAATATAAATCACGAGGTTTTCGATTTGCTTGTCTGGATAATAACTCTTTATTCCTTCTAGGAAGGAATAAGCGTTTTCCGACGTTCCAGGGGTGGTCAGTACTTGTCCAGTATCCTCTTGAGGTTCTCTGAGACGCGTATCTCGGCCTTCCTGAACTTCTCGGGGTCCTTGTACAGGGGCCTCGTCGCGTCCACCCCCACCTTACAGCCCAGCTCGTGCTCCTGGTCGCTGGCAGGGTCGAGGCTGCTCACCCGGACGCCGGGGACCACCAGCAGGTCCTCGTCGCCCCTGAACCTGGTGGCTATGGCCCACTCCACCTGCCCCATGTCGTAGGGGTCGATGTCGCTGTCCACGACCACCGCGTGCTTCAGGCTGGGATGGGCCGCGAATATGGCCATGAGCACGTTCTTGGGGTCGCCATCCCGCACCTTCTCGAAGCTGACCACGCAGTGGAGCCACCCCATGCCGCCCACCGTCAGGTTCACCCCCCACACGTTGGGGACCACGCCCTTAACGTACTCCCAGATGTGGGGCTCCTGCGGCATCCCCATCATGAGCCGGTGCTCGGCGCCCGCGGGCAGAATCCCCTGGTAGATGAAGTCCTCGCGGCGCATGACCCCCGCAAGCTCGATCACCGGCTGCTGCCTCTGGACGTCGAAGGTGCCCGAAAGGTCCACGAAGGGGCCCTCCGTCGCCTGCTCGTCGAGCCTGAGCCTCCCTTCTAGGACGAGCTCAGCGTCGGCCGGCGCCAACGCGTCGACGTGCTCGCACTCCGTCAACTTGAGGCTCCCACCGAGGAAGTTGTTTGCAACGTCGAACTCGCTGACGCCGAAGGGCGCCGTGAGGGCGCCCGCCAGCATCACGGCGGGGTGAAGCCCTATGCTCACACTCACGTCCAGGCTGCTCCGCCCAGCCTTCCTGGCCATCTGGGTCAGCCTGTACAGGTGGCGCGGCACGATCCTGATGGCCATCCTCCTGTCGTCCAGGACCAGGAGCCTGTGGAAGCTCACGTTCTCGTGCTCGCCGTCGGGGCTACGCGTGTAGACGATCCCGGCTGTGATGTAGGGCCCGGGGTCGCCCTCGAAGTGTGTGAGGACGGGGATATCCCTGAGGCTCCCCTCCTCCACCACCTCCTTTACTGGGCCGTCCCCCACCTTACACTTCACGGGGTTCTTCGTGGCCTGGAGGACGGCGGGGTAGAAGTCCTCCGCCTTGATCCCGAGGCCCCTCATTATCCTGGTGCGGCTCCCGCAGACGCCGCCCACGAGCCTTGTCCCGGTCTCCTTCACCTCCTCTACGAGCACCGCCTTGTCGCCGTCCCATCTGTGCAGGGCTGCTGCGATCTCGTACCTCGACGACAGGGGCTCCTTGATCCTGACAGTCTCGTCGTCAATCTCTCTAAGAAATCCACGTAGGTCACTCAACGGGTTCACCCATCAGCCTCTTGGCCAGGTCTATGAGGGGCCTTCCGTCCTCCCAGTCCGGCGGTAGGTTCACTGAGACCAGCGCGAGTTTACCCCTGCTGCCTGCCAGCCTGCCTCCGATGATCTTGGAGTAGACCTCGTCCCGGTCCCCCAGCAGGGGGCTGCTGGTGCCGTCCGGCAGCGTCGCAGTCAGGGTCCCCAGTTTAGGCTTCCCGCCGGCCCAGAACACCACTAGGACGGCGTTGCCCAGGTCTGACAGGGCACCGTGGAGGACGACGCCTCCGTGCTCAATGGACTCCTCTGACCACTGAAGGCTCATAGTCATCCCTGGGCCCCGAAGACGTTTAACCCTATCTCTACGCGACTCTCATGAGCCTGGACTCGTGGAACCCGGTGATCACCTTCATGAACCCCCTGAGCTCCTCGTCGAGCTCGGCGTCCCCCGTGTCTACGGCCAGGCTTGAGAGCCCCTGCAGCTTGTGCGGCGTGGACACCAGGATGATGTGACTGAGGCCGACTCTCCCGACCACCTCGGCGCTGATCTGCTGGTTGCCCCTGCCAAGTATCGAGCCCTGGCCCCCCAGCGGGCTCAGTATGATCCAGTTATCGTCCCCAAGGTTACGGAGAATAGTCTCCTCGTCGACGTCGCCGGCCAACAGCTCACCGTCCCTGACCAGGTCCACGCCGAGGAGGGTCTTCCCCAGACCACCCCTTTCGGCTATCCTCGCCACGGTGGACCCGGGGCCAAGGATGTAGAGGCTCCCGGGCTTCATCTCCTCCAGGACCCTCTCGGCTATGCCATCCTTCGCAGGCTCCTCGTCAGGAAAGTGGCCAGCCGTCTTCTCGCTCAGGACGAGGCGCGCCTTGAATGGGGTCTTGGCGTAGCCCTTCATGGAGGCGTCCAGTCTGCCGCCTCTGTACGCCTCCTCGTCGATGTCCATGACCTCCCGCTCGGTCAGCGGGGCCTCGCCCGCCGCGTAGGCGCCTATGAGATCCGCAGCGGCCTGGGGGGTGGACGCGAACACGGCGCTGTACATCTTGACCCCCGAAGGGACCCCCAGGACGGGTATCCTCATGTCGACGGCCTCCACAATGTCTACGGCGGTCCCGTCGCCGCCGACGAAGACCAGCAGGCCCACACCCGCTGCCTCCATGGCTGAGGCCGCTTCGCGTGTGTCCCCGGCTGAGGTCTGGGTCTCTCCCGGCCTGCCCAGAACCCTGAAGCTGAAGCCAAGCTCGGCCAAGAGGGTCTCCCCCATCTGCCCGCCCCACGTCGCCCATTGGATGTCCTTCAACCTTAAAGGCTTCAACGCCGTGTAGGCCCGTTCCCAAGCCTTGGGCTCCGCGCCCCTCCTCACCGCCTCCTCAAGGGTCCCCTTACCGTCGGTGCCCTTGAGCCCGACTTTACCGCCCATGCCGGCTATAGGGTTAATGATCAGGCCGAGCAGCATTGCGAGCAACAGAATGGTTATCGCTTAAATAAAAGCCTCGCATATCCTAGATAGGAGCCCGGTGAACTTGGAGAACCAGCCAACGGAGAGCAGACTGCAACTAGAGACCCTGTCGAGACTTAGACTCTCAAGGATCAGGGCCATGGAGATAGGCGTCCTAGCCATCGTGGTCATACTCGGCGTCCTGATCAGGGTACAGCCCATCCAGTACGGCGCCTACTTCACCGGCTACGACCCGGACTTCCAATACAGGGCTACCGAGTACGTGGCCGAGAACGGGTTCGCTTCCTGGTGGACTTGGCACGACGCTCTAAGCTGGTACCCCATGGGCCGGAACGTCGCGAACTCGGCGTACCCGGGGATACCCTTCTCGGGCGCATTCGTCTACATGCTTGCGAACGCCTTCGGCTTGAGGGCGTCCGTCTACGACGTCGGGCTGTATTTCCCCGTCCTCATGGCTGTGCTAACCTTCATCGCGAGCTACTACCTGGGGAGGGAGCTAAACGGGAGGGCCGCGGGCCTCTTCGCGGCCATCTTCATGGCCATAAACCCCGCCTTCCTTGCGAGGTCGACTCTGGGCTTCTACGACACCGAGAACATCGGCATATTCGCCATGGTGGCCATAGGGCTGTTCCTGCTCAGATCCATCGACGAGTCCAGGCCGCTCGAGCACCGTGTAGCGTATGGGGCCCTGTCGGGCCTTAGCCTCGGGTACATGTTCGCCTCCTGGGGCGCGGCCAGGTACATGAACGGGCTTCTGGCGCTGTTCATGCTCATCCTGATGTACACCGAGAGGCTCCAGCACAGGCACCTCACCGCGTACAGCCTGACCATCGGCATCGGTTACCTCATCGAGGCAATGGTGCCCAGGCTGGGCATCAACGCGTTGCTGAGCCTTGACCACCTCGCCGCCTTCGGTTTAATCCCACTCATGCTCGTATACCTCTTCGTGAGGGACAGGATAAACGTCAAGACCGTGGCGAACCTGGCCGGCATGCTCATCCTGGTGGGGGCGCTGGGCTTGTACCTACTCCCGGCGCTTGGGATCGAGATTCCTATAACGTACAAGTTCTTGAAGGTCCTGAACCCCTTCACGTCGGTCGAGAACGCGCTGTACCAGTCCGTGGCGGAGAACAAGGTGATCAACTGGTACAGCCTGTTCAACGACTTCGGCTCGATCACCATACTGGCTGTGCTGGGGACGTACTTCAGCATCAAGAACCAGAACGACAAGAACATCTACATCACCCTGTTCTTCCTCACGTCTCTCTACTTCGCGGGCGTCATGGCGAGGCTCAGCCAGGTGCTGGCGGCGCCGGCATGCATAATGGCTGCTTACGGCCTCATTGAGGTGGCTAAGCCGTTCATAAGCGCCTCGATTGAAGGAGAAGAGAGCCCGAGCAGAAAACGG
>MEZG01000059.1 GCA_001775965.1 Candidatus Bathyarchaeota archaeon RBG_13_60_20
CCGCCGACCCACAAAGCATAGTGCCCATTTCAAATATATGAGTAGGGCTAATCAGTTTTTACTGACGCCACATATCCTGCACGCCAGCCAGGCGTACACCCTCACCGCGTCGAGGAAGTCTACCACCCTGACGTGGTCCTGCTCCGTGTGGGCGAACCTCTCCTCCCCAGGCCCGAAGCCGATGACCGGCAGGCCCAACCGAGAATAGATGCGGCCATCCGTCGCGAAGGTCCACATGCCGAGCCTGCGAGGCCCAAGCACCTCTCCTATCGCCTGAGCGGCCTCACCAACCACCGGGTTCGCTGCGGGGTCCGTGTAGAAGCCCGTGAAGCCGCGCTCGTTGATTAGGGGCGTAGGCAGGACCATGGCGTCGAACTCAGGGTCAACGCTCCTCAGCTCCGCAGCGATCCCTTTCAGGTCAGAGTACAGCCTCTCCGCGGGGTACCCGGGATGGCTCCTGCAGTCCATCCAGAAAACGCACCTCTCGGGCACAACGTTGGACGCCTTGGGGGAGACATCGATCTGCGTCACCACCAGGCTCACCCGCCCGTAGACCGGGTGGTCGGGCAGCCCCGGGACGAGCTCATCCCTGATCCTACGTATCATGTCAAGCGCCTTGTAGAGGGCGTTGACGCCCCGCTCGGGGGCGCTGGCGTGGCAGCTCCGGCCCCTGACCACGACGCCGAACTTCATGCTCCCCCTGTGGCCCAGGGCTAGGTGCATGTCCGTGGCCTCCCCTATGAGCACGACGTCTCCCAGGAACTGGCTGTCCACGATGCTGGACATGGTGCCTGCTCCGCCCACTTCTTCCCGCGACACGGCTGCCACCTTGAGGTCCCCCTTGAGGCTTATGCCAAGCTCGTTGAGGGCCCTGCCTGCTAGGACCATGGCCGCCACTGCTGCCTTCATGTCGGAGGCCGCCCTTCCGTATACCACCTTCCCCTCCATGCCGAAGGCTGAGCCGTCCACCACCCTCCCCGAGTAGGGGTCAGGCATCTGGCCCACCGGGACGTGGTCTATGTGACCGTTCAGCAGGAGGCTCCGGCCGCCGCCGGCCCCCCTTATGGTCCCTAGGGCGTTCCCGGCCCCGTCGGCTATGGCCGTCGTGAACCCGTAGCCCCGCATCCTCGCCGCGAGGCACTCGGCCACCCTCTGCTCCTCGCCGCTGGGGCTCGGTATCTGTATGATCTCTTGGAGAAGGGCGACGCACTCGTCCCTGTGCGCCTCGATCCAATCGGATATCCTTCCTCTAAGCAACTCGTGGTCCACTGCACATACACCTGCCTGAAACCCTTGAAGATGCGCGCACTAGCAATAAAACGGTTCTACTCGGTCACAGTGATGGCCCCGACGGGGCACGCCCCGACGCACCCCATGCAGGCTATACACTCCTGGGGAGACTCTACTGATACCTTGCCCCCGCTCTCCCCGTAAACGCCCATGGGGCAGGTTGATATGCATGTCTTGCAGCTGATACACAACCCGTAGTCGATCTCTACCTCAGGCATCCCGTAGTCGCAACCTATGAGCATCCGCCCCGATTTAAGGTTGAGCCCCCCCGCAGGATCGGGTAGAAATATCTATTGGTGCACAGCATCCAATACTATCGCGATCGGAGGAACAGGTTTGAGCAAGGTACATCCGTATCTACCTAACAGCGTCCCAGAGGTCAAGGAGAGGATGATGAAGGAGATGGGCATCTCCTCCATCGCCGAGCTGTACTCGGACATCCCAGAAGACCTCGTCTACAAGGGTAAGCTGAACATCCCGGGGCCCATGGCCGAGGCCGAGGTTAAGGAACACGTCTCAGGGCTCCTGGAGATGAACGCTTCCCTCCTGTGCCCGCCCTTCATGGGTGGCGGGGTCTGGCCCCACCACGTCCCCAGCGTCGTGGACGAGGTGGTCCACAGGGCCGAGTTCCTGACCAGCTACACGCCATACCAGCCCGAGATCAGCCAGGGCATACTCCAGAGCATCTTCGAGTACCAGAGCCACGTGTGCGAGCTCGTGGGCATGGAGGTGGCCAACAGCAGCCTCTACGACTGGGGCTCAGCCGTGGGCGAGGCCGCCCTCATGAGCAGCAGGGTCAACCGGAGGACCAGCATCCTCGTGCCCGACCTCATGAGCCCCAGCAGGCTCTCCGTCCTCAGAACCTACGCGGAGCCCGCTGGGCTTGCCGTGGAGAAGGTGGGCCACGACGGGGAGACCGGCCTCATGGACCTGGAGGAGCTGAAGGAGAAGGTGGGTGGCGACACCTCCGCGGTGTACGTCGAGAACCCCTCCTACCTGGGCTTCATGGAGGAGAACGCGGAGGCCATAGGGGAGATAGCCCACGGGAAGGGCGCGTCCTACATCGTTGGTGTTGACCCTACGAGCCTGGGGGTGCTCAAGGCCCCTGGCGAGTACGGCGCGGACATCGTGTGCGGGGAGGGGCAGCCCCTCGGCAACCACATGAGCTACGGTGGCCCTCTCCTCGGCATATTCGCCTGCAAGCACGACAACAGCTACATTCGCCAGATGCCTGGCCGGATCATCGGGATAACGGAGACTCTGAAGGACCAGCGCAGAGCCTTTGTAATGACCCTCCAGACCAGGGAGCAGCACATCAGGCGCGAGAAGGCCACCAGCAACATCTGCAGCAACCAGGCCCTCTGCGCCGTCGCAGCGGGCGTCTACCTCGGCCTCCTGGGGCCCCAGGGGATGAGGCAGCTGGGCGAGACGATCCTCGCACGGTCGAGGTACGCCCAGAGGAAGATATCCGGGCTACCCGAGGTGGAGGCACCCATCTTCAGCAGCCAGCACTTCAAGGAGTTCACGGTGCGCTTCCAGGGCAAGACCCTTAAACAGGTGGAGAAGACCCTCCACGCCCGCCGCATCCAGGCCGGGATACCCCTCAAGGGCCAGTTCCCCAGGATCGGGGAGACCAGCCTGATGTGCGTCACCGAGGTCCACAGCAAGGTGCACATAGACGCGCTGGTATCCGCACTGAAGGAGGCGCTGGAGTGACTGCCATGAGATTCAGGCAGGCCGACTGGTCGGAGCCGCTCATATTCGAGCTCGGCAGCGAGGGGAGGGTAGGCTACCAGCTTCCCGGGCTTGAGCCAGGAGTCAGAGGGAAGGCTGACCCTGACAGCTTGGTCCCAGCGTCCCTAAGGCGTAGCGAGGACCCGGGGCTGCCGGAGGTGAGCGAGATTCAGGTGCTCCGCCACTACATGCACTTGAGCCAGATGAACTACGGGGTGAACAGCGGCCTGATATACCCGCTGGGCAGCTGCACCATGAAGTACAACCCCGTGGTCAACGAGGTTCTGGCCGCCCACCCTAAGATACTCGGCGTCCACCCCATGCAGAGCGAGGACTCGACCCAGGGCATACTGGGGCTTCTCTTCAACCTGAAGAGGTACTTCCTGGACATAACCGGGATGGACGACGCCACCCTCCAGCCTGCCGCCGGGGCCCACGGCGAGTGGACGGGCATCATGCTCATGAGGGCGTACCACAAGGACCGCGGCGAGCTAGGCAAGAGGACCGAGGTCATCATCCCTGACAGCGCCCACGGGACCAACCCGGCCTCCGCCCACATGGCCGGCTTCAAGACGGTGGAGATACCGAGCGGCCCGGACGGCTGCGTAGACTTGGACGCCCTCAACGCGGCCGTGGGGCCACAGACGGCCGGCCTGATGCTCACCAACCCCAACACCATCGGGGTCTTCGAGAACCAGATCAGCGAGATCAGCGGGGCGGTGCACGACGCCGGGGGCCTCATGTACTACGACGGCGCCAACCTGAACGCCATAATGGGGTGGTGCCGCCCCGGGGACATGGGCTTCGACATCATCCATAGCAACCTGCACAAGACCTTCAGCACGCCCCACGGCGGCGGAGGCCCGGGCAGCGGCCCCGTTGGGGTCAAGGAGGCCCTCGCAGAGTACCTCCCCATACCCGGCATCGCGGAGAGGGGGGGCAGGTTCAGGCTCGACTGGGACAAGCCCAAGAGCATCGGCAAGGTGCACGGGTTCCACGGCAACGTAAACGTGGCCCTCAAGGCCTACACGTACATGGTGGCCATGGGCGGCGAGGGGCTGAAGGAGAGCAGCGAGCTCGCGGTGCTGAACGCCAACTACGTCGCGAGGAAGCTTAGCAAGGTCAAGGGGTATGAGCTCACCTACGACCCCGGCAAGCCCCGGAAGCACGAGGCCGTCCTGAGCGCCAGCCCCATGCTGAACGACACAGGCGTGAGCGCCCTGTACGTGAGCAAGAAGCTCCTGGACTATGGCCTCCACGCCCCGACCACATACTTCCCCATGATAGTTCCCGAGGCCCTCATGATCGAGCCCACCGAGTCGGAGCCCGTGGAGGCACTCGACGCCTTCATCGAGGCCATGACCGAGATCAGCCGGCTCGCCTACTCCAACCCCGAGGAGGTGCTGAGCGCGCCCCACAACACGGCGGTCACCAAGCTGGACGAGGCCAAGGCCGCCCACCCGAAGACGATCTGCCTGAGCTGGAGGCGGTTCTGCGCCCTGCTCCGGGACGGGGAGTAGGACACTCTTTTATACCCACGCCTCTTTAACAGGTGACAAGGTATCGAAGCGATGTTCACTGTCAGCGGTGTCGCAATCGACTTCAGCTTTTTCCAGGCCCCACCATACTCCACCTACGCCATAATAGCCATATCCCTGGCGCTGGGGGTGGCCACGAGCTTCATAGGCGTCAGAAGCATGGACCTAGACGCCTACAGGAAGCTCACCATAGAGAGCCACAGGGTCAGGGGGGAGCTGATGGACGCCACCAAGAGCGGGAACCAGAGGCGAGTGGAGAAGGCCCAGAAGCGGCAGCAGGACCTCATGGCCCAGCAGAGCAAGATGAGCATGGACCGCATGAAGTCGAGCCTCTTCTTCACCATACCTTTACTGCTCATCTGGCCGACCTTGGGGAGGTTCTTCGGGGAGGCGGTGGTCGCCTATTTTCCCTTTAGCTTCCCATGGATCCCGGCCGAGTTCAGCTTCATAAGCTGGTACCTGCTGTGCAGCGTCAGCTTCAATGTGGTCCTGAACAGGGTGTTCGGCCTCAGCTTCGAGATCGACCCAGAGGACTGAGTCTTGGACGCTGGATGTCTCGTGGTGGCCGTGGCGGGGCCCCACGGATCAGGGCGTAGCACCCAGGCCAGGCTGATAGCGGAGAGGTATGGGCTTAGGTACATGTCCGCCGGCACCCTCTTCCGTAAGCGCGCCGCGGAGCTGGGCTTGAGCCTTGAGGAGATGAGCAAGAGGGCCTTGGAGGACCCTGACTTGGACGGCTACCTCGATAGCCGCACGAGGGAGGAGTCCCGGAGGGGCGGCGTTGTGATTGACGCCACCCTGAGTGGCTGGATGGCCGAGGGCGCCAACCTGCGCCTGTACCTGGCCTGCCCACTGGGCGAGAGAGTGCACCGCATAGCCGAGCGTGAGGGCAGGGTCCTGGCGGAGGTTGAGGCCGAGACCCGTTTCAGGGAAGACTGCGAGAGGCGTAGGTTCAGGGAGTATTACGGCGTCGACGTGGACGACCTTAGTGTGTACGACCTGGTGGTCAACACGGCCCTGTTCGACGCCGAGGCGACGGCGCGAATACTTAAGAATGTCATCGACGAATACCTGGGTGCAAGGTGAACAGTATGTCCGCTTATGATGTGGGAAGGGTGTGCGTCAAGCTCACGGGCCGCGAGGCCGGGCTCAGGTGCGTCGTGGTCGATGTCATCGACCGCAACTACGTGGTTGTGGCGGGGCCGGGGCTCAGGAAGCGGCGCGCCAACATGAGCCACTTGAAGCCCCTGGACGAGGTGGTGGAGGTCAAGAGGGGTGCCGGGGACGAGGAGGTCGCCGCCGCCTTGGGGCGGGGCGGCTAGTGTATGGGTGTCAGGGTGACCGACGGATAGCCTTTCTCCGGGTTCTGGTTCAGAGTGGAGAGGTGTCTTGGGCTTCACGTCTAGTAGCAGGATGACCCCGTGGAGGTTCACGACCTTGAGGTGGGTGTGCGACAGGTTCCCCGCATCCCGCTTGAGGCCGCCGGCGCCGGGGCCTGGAAAGGAGCACCATGAGGCCCCCGGCGTCGCTCGTGCGCATGGACTCTGCGTACAGGAGCCTACCCGGGTTCTCGTGGGCCCAGTTGCTTTACAGGCTGTCTACGTAGATCATCTTCAGGACCAGTTCACCGGTCTCGGCGGTGAGCTCCCTCTCAGCCTGGGCCCATGTCTCCCAGCTCTGCTCCAGCCTATCCGAGCCCATGCGAATGGCCGCGGGGTCCAGGCCCTGGCTGTCGGAGGTCGTGGATACTCTGAGCCTCCCGGGAGGGGAGTCCTCCCTGCAGGGCCGTTTCCAGGTGTGTGACCCCGGTCTCTACTCTGTGGTTGTGCAACTCTGTAGCGCGCCCGGGTCTGACCTGAACTCGTCGCTCTGCCTGTCGAGGTCCAGGGAAAGTCCCTATGGCTAGATGGCTTTAAACAGGTTTTTCTGGCCGTCGACCAGCAGGAGGTGTACCAGTTCCAGCAACTCCACGTCCTCGGTGAACATGGCCGACTCTATAGGTTTCTCTGAGCCCCTGGGAGTCAGTTTGGCTAGCATAAAGCGCTTGTTGTCGCTGTTGATAAACAGGATAGGTGTGTCAACCTCAACCTGCTTCACCTGGTATATGTAGCTCAGCTCGCGTGCGAGAGGGTTCACCTTGGGGTCCAGAGGGCTGTAGAGCTTGATCTCCACCCCGCTCTCCTGCATCTCGTCAAGGAGACGGTGAGCGGCGTTGAAGAGTATCTCTAGCCCGTCCTCGGTTGTCAGGATCTTCAGTTCTTCTTCTGATTGGCGGATGATCTCGTTGCACTTGCCCTTGATGTTGTGGTCCTTGTCGAGGAACCAGACGATCTTCTGGTGGGGCCCCATCTTCTCCTTGCGTTTCTCGTGGATCTCGTCAAGCTGTCTAATGATCTGGTCGAAATCCGTAGCTTTCTCCTTGGTTATGGTGAGGATCGTGTTGAAAGACTCGCCTGGGTTGGCTGGGGCGAACTGTTTCGGGTGGCCTGGCATCTCTACTACTAGGCCGTAGTCTATTAGTTTCTTCAAGGTGCCGTAGACCTTCGTTCTGGGGACGTCGCAGTTGAGGCTGAGTTTTCTGGCGCTTACGGTTCCGAGGTCTATGAGGCTTAGGTAGACTTTTGACTCGTATTCGCTGAGGCCTATGTATTCGACGATCTTTGGCCATATTTTTAGCAGGTCATTGTAGTCTGGATTTTCTTCTCGTGTTTGCCGTGGAGCTTTATCCGGTAAGTCAGGTCTTTCTTGGTCCATCATTAATGGAAAGGCTTTTTTTGGTGCTGTATACGTTTTACCATTCTTTCTGGTTACACCTTTCGCTCGAGGTCTATCTTGGGTGTACTTCAAGCTGTTCACCAAGAGAAGTGTCACCCGGTCACTGTCTTCGATTTTGGGAAATATAATATCGGATAACTGGTTATGATAAATGATTTCAATAAAAAGAAAGGAACAATTATATTATTTTGCGAAAACCTTCATCATTGCGCCAACAGCCTTACCCGGGTCGGATATGTGACCCATCTCGGTCAGGGACATCTCCATCGATGCCAACGTGGCTACAAGATCGTTTATAGTGTCTGCGCCCATGTGGCCTATGCGCACCGTCTTGCCGCCAAGTTTTCCGAGGCCGCCCGCTATCACTACGCCGTACTTCTGGAACATTATGTTTCTCATCCTAGCATCGTCCACGCCCTCAGCCACCTTGGGTACCGCGAGCGTGTGGGCCTCGTAGCCCTTGGCCGGGAAGCTGCTCCACCCCAGGCCCTTGACGCCGGCCTGGAAGGCCTCGCTGAACTTGTTGTGGCGTACCCACCTCGCCTCTAGACCCTCCTCGAATATCATTTTCAAGGCCTCCAGCATGCCCAGGACGTTGCCGACGGCGGGGGTGGCGAAGTATCCGCGAGGGTTGTCCATGATGGGCTTCCACTTCTTCAGGTTCACGTAGTAGTCGGTGGGTGTAGTCTTACGTTTCTCCACTGCGCCCCAGGCCTTCTGGTTGAGGCAGAAGAGGCTGATGCCTGGGGGGGCGCCAAGGGCTTTCTGGCTGCCCGTGAGGCAGAGGTCGATGTTCCACTGGTCCATCTTGAGGGGCATCCCCCCGATGCCGCAGACGCTGTCCACCACGTAGAGGGCGTCCGTGTTCTTCGCCAGCTTGCCGATCTTGTCGACGGGGTTGGCGATCCCTGTGCTCGTGTCCACGTGCTCAACGGTGAAGAGCTTGTGCTCGTTGGTGCCGAGCTTCTCCTCCAGCACCTTCAGGTCCACTGGATCACCCCACTCGAACCTGAGGCGGTCCACGACCCCACCATGGGTCTCCACAACCTCCTCCCACTTCTCGCCGAAGAAGCCATTCTCCACGCAGAGAACTCTGTCGCCCTTCTCCATGAGGTTGGCTATGGTGGCCTCCATGCCGAGGGTTCCGCTCCCGCTCAGCATGAAGGGCGTACCCTCTGTCATGAACAGCTGCTTCTGGAGGGCGAGGGCCTCTGCGTAGCCGTCCACGAACTCGCCGCTCACGTGGCTGAGGATGGGCTTAGATAATGCCCGTAGCACCCTGGGGGACACGATGGTGGGCCCCGGGATCATGAGTAGCTCCCGCTCAGTGTTCAACAAATGCACCGAGATAAGAGGCCGCGCTCGGATAATTAATATTACCTGTGGTGTGGATACTGTTTTTCACTGCAGCATTCCTGCTAATTTAAGCATCCTCGCGACCCTGTACGTCACCCACTTACTCTCCTGCCCCTTCCTGGCGAAGGGCGCGTCGATTGGGCCATGAGTCTTGTCCGCCTGCCACCTACCATTCGCGTCCGCCTTCTCCTTAATGTACTCTATGGTCGAGTCTATCGCCTCGTGCCGGGCGCCGAGGGATATCAGGTTCGACGCGATCTCAATGGCGTCGTCGTAATACGTTAGCGGGGCCGTAAACCCTGTAGGGTTGGTCGCCTTCGTTGATATGGGTGTGTCGGGGGAGTGGCTGCTCCAGATGAGCCTGTGGAGGAGGACGAATTCAATGGACCTCCTCTTAGCGTCCAGTGCCTCGTCAGTCCAATAATCGTTGGGCACAGCCGTCATGGCCTTGAGGAGCTTAGTGACGCCCCAGTAGCACGTGTGGGCCCCCCAGCATCTGTCCCGCCGCCCCCTGTAGGGGTAGGCGTTGGGCGTCTTCCAGCCCCCGTCGTCGAACCTCTGGTGCTCCACGAGGAACCGGAAGCTATTACTGACTTCAGGTCTATCCCCGTAGCCCATGATGCATAGGCTCCACACCATGTTACCCATGAAGCAGGGCATCAGGGCGTCATTGTACCCGTTCCTGGCTCTGAAGCTCACCGCGAACGTCCCGTGCTTCTCCGAGTACGCGTTCTCGAGGACGTGTTCGCAGAGGCTTCTCACCTGAGGATTATTGGGGTCGGCTCCGGCCTGAGCCAGGAATAAGAGCCTCCACACCGCACCCCTGTACTTGGGCATATACCCGGCCATCGCAGCGGGTTCTCCCCACTGGGCCACGGCCTTCTTGTCCATGATACCTGCCTCAAGCCCCTTGAGAATCGTCGAGACGGGCCGCGACGACATCATGGCCCGGCGGGCCTCCAACACCTCAGTTGAATCAACGGGTCTGTCGAGAACGTTCACCAGGGTGTTGTACCTGACCATGCTGTCATCGGCCTCCAGAAGCCAGTCGAGGAGAACGGCCTTATCCGCCATTCATAAGCCACCGAATGAAAGGATCATGTTTCATCCTTAAACAAGTATGCTCGGTCACCCATACGTTTTTATGCGCTAAACAGGGTCATTCCTCTGGTGCCTCAGGTGTCCGGTGACCGTAAAATTCTGGCTTAACGCCTCAGCGGACACAGTTAAGGCTAATTATCCATGCCTCATCGGTGATCTACTATGAGTTACAGGCCCCTGGACAGCAAGGTGGACATACCGAAGCTCGAGCACGAGGTCCAAAACTTCTGGAGGGAGACCAACGCCTACTGGAAGAGAGTCGAGATACAGGAGCGGGGAGACAGGCCCCGGTGGAGCTTCATCGACGGCCCCATAACGGCCAACAACCCCATGGGGGTTCACCACGCCTGGGGCCGCACCTACAAGGACCTCTTCGCCCGGTACAGGTTCATGAGGGGCTCCGAGGTCCGGAACCAGAACGGGTTCGACTGCCAGGGCCTCTGGGTGGAGGTTGAGGTGGAGAAGGAGCTGGGCTTCAAGTCCAAGCTGGACATCGAGGCCTACGGGTTGGCCGAGTTCGTGAGGAAGTGCAAGCAGAGGGTCCTCAACTACTCTGCCGTCCAGACAGAGCAGTCAATCAGACTAGGCATGTGGACCGACTGGAACAGACCCGAGGAGCTGAGGAAGCTATCCGAGGCCCTGGAGCGCCCAATGGAGGAGACAACGTACGTCGGCAGCAGGGGTCCAGTCAGGGGAACAGCCGAGTGGCTGGTAGGTCAGCTAGGCATGCCCGAGCTAGGGGGCAGCTACTACACCCTCAGCGACGAGAACAACTACATGATATGGCGCATGCTAAAGAGCTGCCACGAGCGCGGTTGGATATACCTGGGGGCCGACGCCATGCCCTGGTGCCCCAGGTGCAGCACGGGCATCAGCCAGCACGAGATAGTCACCGAGGGGTACAGGGAGCTCACACACACCAGCGTCTACGTCCTCTTTAGGCTCAGGGACAGGGAGGGCTCCCTGCTCATTTGGACGACCACGCCCTGGACGCTGACCAGCAACGTCGCGGCGGCCGTCCACCCCGACCTGACGTACGTCAAGGTCAGGTACCGTGACGAGGTGCTGTACCTAAGCAAGGGCACCCTCAAGTCGGCCATCCAGGACCAGAAGAACGTCGAGGTGCTGGGCGAGCTCAAGGGCAAAGAGATGGAGGGCTGGAGGTACAGCGGCCCCTACGACGATCTCCCGGTCATCAGGGAGATGGGCGTCCCCGAGGCCCACAGGGTCATCATGTGGGACGCCGTGGGCGAGGAGGAGGGCACCGGTATAGTCCACATAGCGCCAGGGGCGGGTAAGGAGGATCTGGAGCTGGGTAAGAAGTACGGGTTGCCCACCCCAGCGCCCCTGGATG
The DNA here is from genome assembly GCA_001775965.1 of Candidatus Bathyarchaeota archaeon RBG_13_60_20. GTDB lineage: Archaea > Thermoproteota > Bathyarchaeia > TCS64 > TCS64 > RBG-16-57-9. Next base: position 11,149 of record MEZG01000059.1, read on the forward strand.
AGTTCGGGGTCATCATAGATGGCTTCGGATGGCTAGCGGGCACCCACGTCTACGAGTCGGCCGAGCCCATATTCGAGGACCTCCGCAGGAAGAACCTCCTCTACAGGACCCAGAAGGTCACTCACAGGTACCCGGTGTGCTGGAGGTGCGACTCGGAGCTCGTCTTCAGGCACGTCGCCGAGTGGTTCATAGACATGGGGGAGAAGCTGGACAAGCCCGAGGAGGAGCTCATACCCGAGGAAAAGGATCGGAGCCTCAGGTACCAGATAATGGACTCGGCTAGGCAGGTGCGGTGGATACCCGAGTTCGGGTTGAAGCGAGAGCTGGACTGGCTTCGCAATATGGACGACTGGATGATCAGCAAGAAGCGGTACTACGGGCTGGCCCTGCCCATCTGGGTGTGTAGCTGCGGTTGGTTCGACGTGATAGGAAGCAGGGAGGAGCTCAAGGAGCGCGCTGTGGAGGGCTGGGACGTGTTCGAGGGCCACAGCCCCCACAGGCCCTTCATAGACGCCGTGAAGATCAGGTGTGAGCGCTGCGGCGGCGTCGCCCACAGGATACCCGACGTGGGCAACCCGTGGCTGGACGCAGGCATAGTCGGTTATAGCACCATCCAGTACAGGGAGGACCGGGAGTACTGGGAGAAATGGTTCCCCGCGGACTTCATAGTGGAGTCCTTCCCCGGCCAGTTCAGGAACTGGTTCTACGCGATGCTGGCGGAGAGCACCATCCTGGAGCGGAGGACCCCGTACCTGAACTGCCTGGGCCACGGCCAGGTGCTGGCCGAGGACGGCCGAGAGATGCACAAGAGCTGGGGCAACGCCATCTGGTTCGAGGAGGCCGCGGAGAACATGGGGACGGACGTGGTCCGCTGGATATACATGAGCAGCAGGCCCGAGAGCAACGTCCTCTTCGGCTACACTCGGGCCGGGGAGGTCCGGCGCCTCTTCTTCATGACGCTCCTCAACGTCTACAACTTCTTCTACCAGTACGCGACGCTGGACGGGTGGACCCCGGACCAGAAGCCGGGGGAGTTGTCGCCCCTGGACAGGTGGATACTGTCTAAGCTCCAGCAGACCGACGCCAGGGTCACCGAGGCCCTGGACGGGTACGACGCCATGATGGCGTGCGCCGAGATCGACAGGTTCGTGGACGCCCTGAGCAAGTGGTACGTGCGGCGGAGCCGCCGCAGGTTCTGGAAGGCCGAGGCCGACGACGAGAAGAGGGCCGCGTACAGCACCCTCTACAGGTGCCTGAAGACGGTGATCCTCATGATGGCCCCGGTGACCCCCCACCTATCCGAGGCGCTGTACCAGAGGATGGTCAGGCCGGTGGAGCAGGGCACCCCCGAGAGCGTCCACCACCACGAGTGGATCGAGGCCGACCCTGCGCTGCTGGACGAGGGGCTCATGGCCGAGATGGACTTGGCCATGAACCTGAGCAGCATGGGCCGGGCGGCGAGGAGCCATGCCAACATCAAGCTCAGGCAGCCGCTGTCCGAGGCCGTCGTGGTGGTGCCCGAGGCAAAGTTGGAGCTGCTGGACAAGGTGAGGCCGCTGGTGCGTGAGGAGCTCAACGTCAAGGAGCTCCGGGTGTCCACGGACCGCGGGCTCCTACAGAGCCTGACCGTGAACCCGCTGCCCTCCATGCTGGGCCGCAAGCACGGGCGCCTGTTCCCCAGGGTCGCCGCGGCCGTTAAGGGCATGGGTTCTGCCGAGGCTGCTAGGCTCGGAGCGGGCGAGTCCGTGACGGTGATGGTAGACGGATCGCCCGTGGAGGTGCTGTCTGGGGAGGTCGAGCTGGTCTCCGTGCCCCACGGAGAGTACTCCGTGGTGGATGAGGGTGGCCTGCTGGTCGGTGTCCGCACGGTGATCTCGGGCGACCTGGAGAGTGAGGGCCTCGCCCGGGACTTGGTCCGGAGGGTTCAGGCGCTCCGGAAGGAGGCAGATTTCGAGATCGACGACAGGATCGTTGTCTATTACAGGGGCAGCCCTGAGGTGGAGGAGGTCTTCGAGGACGAGGCCGAGTACATCATGGCCGAGACGCTAAGCGTGGAGATAGTCAAAGGAGATGCGCCTGAAGGCTCCCACGTCCGGGACTACTTGATCGACGGGGTCTCCGTGAGGCTCGGCGTGGCGAAGAGGCAGTCAGGGTGACCAGTTTTTCCTCATGCCTCCCACTGCCTAGGCAGGTGCGCCTAGTCTTCGGGTGGGATGAGCTTGGAGAGGGTGTTGTAGCCCAGAATGAGTCCCTTCTCCTCGCGGCCGTACTTCTCGACGATGCCTGACTCGGTGTCTATGTGCTCCCTGGCGTGGGCGGCGGCGAAGACGTCGTCCTCGTGCTCTATATCGATGTTGCCCTTGTAGCCCGCCTCGATGAGGCCCGTGATGAAGCCGGGCCAGTTGATCTCGCCCCAGCCTGGTAGGCGGGCCCGCCACCAGCCATGGCCCAGGCCAGTGATCTCGCCGAAGGCCTGGCCTAGGATGCCTACACGGCCGAGGGTGCGGCGGTTGATCTCCATGTCCTTGGCGTGGATGTGGTGGATGCGGTGCCCGTACTCGTGGATGGCCTGAATGTAGTCGATGCCCTGCCAGACCATATGGGAGGGGTCCAACTCTATGCCGAGGGCCTCGGAGGGAACAGCCCGGAACATCTCGTCCCAGACCTCGGGGCTTATGGCTATGTTCTCGCCGCGGAGGCGGAACCGGTCCATCATGGGGCAGTTCTCTACAGCTATGAGGAGGTTGCGGCTCTCGGCCTCCTCGCAGATGGGCGTGAAGGCCTTCTGGAAGAGGGGGATGTTCTCGGAGATGGACCTGTCGGGGTCGCGGCCCGCGAAAGTGCAGACCACGGGAACGTCCATCCGGCTGGCCAGCTCCAAGACCTTGTATAGATACCGGCTTGCCTCCTCGGCCTTGTCCTTGTCCGGGTCAAGGGGGTTAGGGTAGTAGCCGAGGGCGGATATCTCTATGTCATGGGCCTCCAGGTCCTTCTTGACCTCAGCTATGCGGTGGCTCGTCACGGTGTCCGCGTTGAGACTGCTGTCGGGCCAGGCTGAGAGCTCCATGCTGCGGAAGCCGACGCCGTGGGCGAACTCGACAGTTTTCGCGTCGTAACTTGTGTAGAAGCCTAGTTTCATGGTTCCTCGGTCTCTCAGGCGTAATTAAGGTTATTCACAGGATTAGTTGGGTGGCTGTGGCCTAGTTGGTTCTTAGTATAAATGTTTTTTTATGCTGGTTGTGGGATGGTTTGGCCTTTATCTATCGGTGGGCTTGGTAGTACTGCTATTACCTCCGCTGTGGTCTTATCTGGTACGCTCAGCAGTATCAGCAGTCCAGTCAGTACCAGCAGGGATGAGAGGGCAGCGCTGAGCTGGAGGCTGGAGGCGTCGCCCAGGTAGCCTCCCAGGAGGGGGCCGAAGGCCCAGGATAGGCCGTTGATGAAGGCGAGGTACCCCGCATATACACCTCTCCTGGCCGGGATGAGGTTCATCTGCCAGGCGAACCACGCCGAATTTATGAAGGCCCAGTATACGCCGCTGAGGAGGTACACAGGCACAAGGTAGGAGACCCCAGGGGCAAATGTGAAGACCAGGGGGTGCGCGGCCGCCAGGAGGAACCCTATCAGCATGACCCTCTTGGGTCCCTCCCTATCCACGATGACGCCCAGGGGCGGCGCGCCGAGGAGCCGGACAAGGAAGGCGACGCTGTTCAGGGCTCCTATCTGGGGTTTGGTTGCGTTCAACACGTTCACCAGGTACAGTGTGAGTATGGGGCCGAACATGGCTACGCCGAAGCCCCTGGCGCTGATCCCCAGGCACCACCTGGTGTAGGGTCCACCCTCTCTGCCCACCTTGGGTAGCTCTCTCAGCCCGGCCTTCAGCTCCTGGAAGGCCATCCTCAGGAAGGTGACGTAGTTCAATTCCTTCTCCTGGCGCGTCGAGAGCCCGAACCTTATCATGCCGAATATGACGAGGTTTAGCACCGTGTAGCTGAGGAACGTGTACTGGTAGCCGATAGAGGGGATGAGCATCCCTGCGAGGAAGCTGCCCACTATGTTCCCCGCGAACCCGAGGGGGTTGTAGACGCCCATGAACCGGGCCCGCCTCGACGGCTCCAGGACCTCGGCGAACCTCACCGTGATGGCCACTTCGGATATGCAGCCGAGGAGGGCTTGGACGGACGTGACTAGGATCACCTGCCAGGGCTTCGTCGAGAATATCACCGGGACGCTGAACAATGCGGTGAACAGGAAGCCTGTGGACACCATCTTCCAAGTGGTTCCCAGCCTGTCCCCGAGGCGCCCGTATGCAAGCTGCATAAAAGTGGAGGCTAAGCCGGGCATAAAGGCCAGGAGCCCTACATGGAAGGCTGTGCCGCCCAGGTCAAGGAGGAAAACTGAGAGGAAGGCCCAGACACCGTTCACGATGCCGTGGATGAAGCTGAAGCTGAATAGGACGGATGAGTATGTCCCGTTTTTTTCCTTGAACAAGCCTGGTTGTGCGCCTTCAAAGCTATTTATTTGCTTTGATGAGCGAGGGCTGTTTATTAAGCATTATTGACCAGTATTTTAATAATTTTAATACAATTTATGATTCTTGTACGAGTTTATATTAACTAATTTCATCCAAGGGTATTTACTCAAATAAGAAATGATAGAAGGGATTAAATCCTGATATTGATCTGCTTCTCCCATTCCTGAAAGGAGAAAAGAGTCTTGGAGATCAGATTCCACGGCAGAGGCGGGCAGGGCGCCGTCACGGGCGTCAGGATTCTCGCAACTGCGCTGTTCTACGATGGGAAGTTCACCCAGGGTATACCCATGTATGGGACCGAGAGGCGGGGAGCCCCCGTCGTGAGCTTCCTGCGCGTAGGAGACGAGCGCATCAACGAGAGGGACCTGGTCCACGAGCCTGACATGGTCGTGGTTCTGGACCCGCTGCTGGGCAGAACCGTGCCCATAACGGAGGGCCTCAAGAAGGGTGGCCTGGTCCTGATAAACCACCCCAAGGGGGGCAAGGAGACGGGCCTGGGCGGAAAGTTCAAGGTGGCGACGGTGGACGCCACAAGTATCGCCTTGGAGGTGATTGGCCGCCCAATAACAAACACGGCTATCCTCGGAGCCTTCGCCAAGGTCACGGGGATGGTCACCTTGGAGGCCATAGAGAAGGCCATCAGCGAGCAGTGGAGCGGCCGCGTGGCCGACATGAACGTCAGGGCAGTGCGCAAAGCCTACGAGATGGTGTCTGAGCCGGTTGATGTCTCGGGCGTGAAGCCTGTGGACGTGGTGAAGCCTGTGCCCGGGGACAGGGACGTGTCCAGCTGGAGGCTGTTCAAGCCGGAGATGGACAAGGGCAAGTGCATAGGCTGCCGCCGCTGCTACATCCTGTGCCCCGAGGTGGCCATCAGCATGGTGGACAATAAGGCTGACATCAACTACAGGTACTGCAAGGGCTGCGGTATCTGTGTGGAGGAGTGCCCCGTGAAGGCCATAGAGTTCGTTCAGGAGACCATCTAGGAGGAGACTTGAATGGCGAAGTTTGAAGTAATGGTGGGCAACAAGGCGGTTGCCTACGCGGCCAAGCTGGCCCGCGTCAAGTACGTGAGCGCGTTCCCAATAACCCCGCAGACAACCATCGTCCAGTACCTGGCCGACATGATAGCCAACGGCGAGCTGGACGCCGACTACGTGAACATGGAGGGGGAGCTGAGCTGCCAGAGCAGCGCCATGACAGCGGCCACCACGGTGCGCAGCTTCACCGCGACCAGCGGCCCAGGGCTGCTCTACATGCACCACCCCATGCACATGACCACGTGGGCCAGGCTGCCCCTGGTCATGGCTGTGGTTCACCGTTCAACTAAGGGGATGCAGCCAGACCAGATGGACACCATGAGCCAGAGGGACACAGGCTGGCTGATGATAGAGTGCCAGAACAGCCAGGAGCTTCTGGACACCGGCATCATGTCCTTCAAGATAGCCGAGGATGAGCGGGTCAGGCTACCGACTATATTCATGGGGGACGGGTACATCCTGAGCTACACCTCGGAGCCAGTCGAGCTGCCGGCCCAGGAGGAGGTGGACGCTTTCCTGCCCCCCTACAAGAGGCCCTACCCCATGTTCCCCGAGGAGGCGAAGGAGGCCATGGCTCTCATGTCCCAGATGTGGAACCCCTTCGTGGACCCCCAGAACGTGTGGAAGCAGCAGCAGGAGGCAGCCATGAACGCCAAGACCGTCATCAGGGAGGTGAACGCCGAGTTCGAGAAGTGGTTCGGCAGGAGCTACGGGAACGGCCTCGTGGAGGAGTACAAGTGCGAGGGCGTGGAAGCCGTCCTAGTTGCCATGGGCACCATCGCGTCCACCGCCAAGACTGCCATCGACCAGCTCCAGAGGGACGGAAGGAAGGTGGGCCTCGTGGCCATAAAGAGCTTCAAGCCGTTCCCGGACGACGACTTCCAGAGGATCGGAGCAGACGTGAAAGCCATGGGGGTAATCGACAGGAATGTCAGCACGGGCACCCTCGGCGGGATAACATTCACGGAGCTGAGGCACAGCCTCTACGACCTAGATGAGAGGCCCATGACCCTCAACTTCCACGCGGGTATGCGCGGAAAAGAGGTCAGGGTAGAGGACATCAAGCGCATGGCCGAGAAGACGCTCAAGGCGGCCAGGGGAGAAAAGGTGACTCCCCTGGTGGAGTGGGCCTAGGAGGAGATGACGATGAGTAAACCAGTACCACTAAGCAAGCTGGACGAGAAGGAGTTCATTGTGCCGGCAAACAGCGCCTGCCAGGGATGCGCGGGCAGCATCGTGGCCCGCATCGTGAGCAAGGTCATAGGGGAGGACATGGTCCGCCAGGAGGTTGCGTGCTGCGGCCCAGCCTTCGGCAATATCACCCAGCCCGTGTTCTACGGCGAGGTCTTCGAGGGGGCCGGGGCTATGATGACCGGCTTCGCCCGGGCCTTCAACAGGCTGGGCCGGGACGACATCCGCGTCACGGGCATCATCGGCGACGGCGGGACCACGGACATCGGGTTCCAGGGGCTCTCGGCTTCAGCCGAGCGCAACGAGGACATGCTCTGGGTCTGCTACGACAACGAGGCTTACATGAACACGGGTGGCCAGAGGAGCAGCGCCACCACCAAGTTCGCGGCGACGACCACGACCCCGGTGGGCGAGTTCAGCCGAGGCAAGAAGGAGCGCAAAAAGCCGCTGCCCATCCTCGTAGGCGTGCACCGCGTCCCCTATATGGCCACGGCCTCAGTCGCGTACCCCGAGGACTTCATCGGGAAGCTTCAGTACGCCAAACCGGTAAAGGGCTTCAGGTTCATCCAGGTTAGCGCCCCCTGCCCCACGGGCTGGAACTACGACCCGAGGTACAGCGTCAAGGTGGCTAAGGAGATGGTCCTAAGCGGCCTCTGGCCCCTCTACGAGGTGGTGGAGGGCGCTCTGAGAATCACCTACAAGCCCAAGGAGCTGAAGCCGGTGAAGGACGTGCTGAGGAGCCAGGGAAGGTTCAGGCACATCACCGACGAGGAGGTGGACGAGATCCAGGGCGAGGTGGACGAGTTCTGGGGCCGCCTCCAGGAGAAGGACGGGGGGCCTCTCTTCTAACTCTATACGGCCGTCAGCTTCGATACGCCGTCGTAGAAGGAGTCCAACGCATCATAGATCCTGCGGTCCGCGATACTGTACAGGCGGCGCCTCCCATCCCTCCTCACCTTCAGCACGCCCGACTCTTCCAGTATGAGCAGGTGGGTTGAGACCGTAGGCTGCAGTATATCGAAGTGGGGTAGGAGCTCCGAGACGCATCTCTCCCCGCCGCGCAGGAGGTGAAGTATTTTCTGCCTGTTCTTGTCGCCAAAGGCTTTGAAGAGCTCGCTCTGCCTCTCCAGAGCCGCTTCGATGCCGGGTTTGCCTACCTGGGCCGCCTGTAGTTCGTACTCTTGGGATATCAAATGGCTGTTTCTCCTTGATCGGTGGAGGCCACTGAAAGATTGTGTGCGTGAATTGTTTCACTATCCGCCAGTGCTCTCCCTCCGGGTGGTTGCATCGAACTCTACGATATCGTAACATAATGTTATGTGTGTGTAGGTTGTTCACGGACACAGGTGGGATGGTGGATCCGATGAGATTTGAACTCATGATCAGCTGATTACCAATCAGACATCTTTAACCGTATTTAGGTCGCGGGCTCATGTTGCGAGAGCAAAATAATTTAAACATCTTTATTGCAGATTAAAAAGGCGAAAAAGTATTTCAAAGATAGCCATATTCTGCGGTAGCTTGATCGACGGCACAGGTAGACCCGCCCTGCGGGACGCCGTCGTGCTGATTGACGGGCCGAGGATCGCGGCCGTTGGTAAGAGATCCATGATAGATGTGCCTCCCGGCGCACACATCATCGACGCCTCAGGGAGGACGGTTGTACCAGGGCTCATAGACTCCCACACCCACTTCCTCTCGATGGGCTATAGGCTAGGGCACCTCCAGCTTGACGACGCCGAATCCCTAGGCGACATAGTCGGGAGGCTGAGTGAATACATCCGAGCCCGACGACTGCCCAAGGGCAAGTGGGCTCAGGGGAGGGGATGGGACGACCAGAACCTCGCGGAGAGGAGGTACCCTGACAGGCACGACCTCGACGAGGCCTCACCCGACAACCCGGTCGCCCTGACAAGGATATGCGGCCACATGATCGTACTGAACTCCAAGGCCCTTGAGGCCTGCGGAATAACAGGGGACACGCCGAACCCACCTGGCGGCGTGATAGACAAGGACGCCGCCGGCGAGCCAACGGGCGTCCTCCGAGACGCGAGGGGTATAGTGTCTCCCCACATACCTCCGCCGACCTACGAGGAGCTGAAGCAGGGGCTCAGGGACGCCATCAAGCTGGCTCACAGCCTGGGCGCCACCACCATCCACGACTGCAGCCGGCCGGACGAATCCTCGCTCCTCTTGTCCGTGAAACCCTATGTCGACGCCCACGGGGAGGGGGACATGAAGCTCCGGTGCCACGTGATGACCGGGAACCCCCACGAGAGAAGCGGCGACGAGTGGCTGAACTTCGGCACCATGAAGATAGGCATCGACGGCTCGATGGGGGCGCAGACCGCCCTACTCTACAAGCACTACGCCAACGACCCCTCGACATGCGGCGTCTACGTCGGCAACCAAGAGAGGAACAGGAGGGTCGTGGGGGAGCAGCATGTGAACGGTGGCCAGATAGCGATCCACGCAATTGGCGACAGGGCCATCGCCGAGGCGGTAAACAGGATAGAGGAGGCCCTAGAGGCGAAGCCGAGGCCGGATCACCGCCACAGGATAGAGCACTTCGAGTACCCGACGGACGCCGACATAGAGAGGGCCGGGAGGCTGGGCATCGTCGCGTCCATGCAGCCTAACTTCGTCGGCGAGTGGGCGTGGCCCGGCGGTATGTACGAGACCCGCCTGGGGGAGGAGAGGAACAGGAGGACGAATCCGTACAGGCGTCTCCTCGACCTAGGCTTCCACGTCCCCTTTGGCTCAGACGGCATGCCGTTCCACCCCCTCTACGGCATCTGGTCCGCCGTCAACCACCCGATACCGGAGAGCAGGATAAGCGTCGAGGAGGCCGTCGGCTGCTACACCCTGGAGGGCGCCTACGCGACCCGAGAGGAGAAAATCAAGGGATCGATCGAGCCAGGAAAACTGGCAGACGTGACCATTTTGCCGATGGATATCACTAAGCCCGAGTTCCATCTGGCGAAGACAGATGCCGTGGGCGTAGAGAAGGCCAAAAGGGAGATGAAGAAGATGAAGGCGTACATGACGATCTTGAACGGAGAGATCGTCTACCAGGCCTAATTTTTCCGGGCGACCAAGGCCTCCCCCAGGGGATAGAAGGTCTACGATTTTCTTAAGGTGCCTGAATGGCGAGTAGAGTGGTGGGCCCGATGAGATTTGAACTCATGATCTTCTGATTATCAGTCAGACGCCTTAACCGTTCTAGGCCACGGGCCCGTGCAACATGCATTGATGGGGCACCATGTTAAAAATTTAACTCATGGGTCTGGGCTGCCCTCTTGCCTAATGCCGTTGCTGTATTACAGCGATTAGGCTTCCTAGGGTCACTATTTTGGTTAGCTGGGTGGCGCCTAGGGGTGGATGTGTTGGGTTCAATAGTTGGATCGACCTCAGAACTTTAATTGAATGTCGTGCTTTGATATTAAACAAGGTACACTATGAAGAAAAATTTACTAAAAACGCCTAGATCAGCGGAGTTCCCGCCGCAAAAATTGTAATAATAAATTCAGTACAAAAAGAATACTTATTGACTATAAAAGAATAACCATCCAAATATATTTACTGATATATACCATGACAGGGGTGTATTTGAGAACTATTTGGTGTAATATAAAACATCGTTTACCATGGGTTGACAGTAGTTAACGACATGTTTGACGCATTTTTGATGGAGATCATAATGAAAGTATACATTAGCGACCTATTTCATACTCTGTGTGTATGAAGAGCAAATATACTCACTGTTGGCTTTTGCTTGCTCTGTGAGTAGTATCGACACTAACATTCACGCTGAGCTCGGCGACCGGTCTGGCCACAAACCCTGTGCTGATGGAGACTGAGGCTGATAACAATATAACCAGGATAATCGTGCTCCCAGAGGGCGAGAATGAGGATAATGTCAGAGATGCCAACGCTGTCCGATTCCTGGTAAAAGACATCCGGATAACTCCAGTGATACGCACGCGCCGACTCGCTGGGCGCATATCTGTACAGAAAGTACCGGAAGAGGAAGGAGGGCGAGCAGCAGGACCTTGAGTTCTACCCTTAGACCTGTATGCCCAGGCCTTTGTCGTCGATCGTGTAGTTGTGGGTCTTCTTGGAGTGGTTAGTGCCCCTCATCTTGGTGATCCTTAGCTGCCTAGTGAGGTCACCTGACGGGTTATAGTAGTGCTCCATGAGTATGATGCCGTCAGCAAGGAACTCCTCGATGCTCTCACTGATCCTGTTGGTGTTCCAGGGGATATCCGTGATGGTCACCGTCGTGCACCCGGTCTTCAGGATGAGCCTGTACAGCAGCCGTACCAAGTGGCGCTTCTCGAACTCCGTCTCTAGCCCCATGGTCATGGCCGTGATGGAGTCCACCACGAGCCTCCTCGCCCTGAGGGTTGTGATGGCCTCGAAGACCTGGTTGAGGGCCGACAGGACCTCCGTCTCGCTGCCAATGGACAGGTCCAGCACCTCGATCTTGTTTCTGCGTATCATGGGCTCGAAATCGATGTCGAACTTGTTCATGTCCTGGATGAGCCTCTCCCGGGTCTCAGCGAAGCTCGCGTACACCCCGGGCTCGTCGTAGTTCAGAGCCCCGTCGTAGATGAAGTTGGAGGAGAGGATCGTCTTACCGGCCCCCGGGTTACCAGCCAGAAGGATCGTGCTGTTCCGGAGGAACCCGCCGTCCAGAAGCTGGTCGAGCTCCTTGTTACCTGTAGATATCCTTTCGCTCATCCTCATCAAACTCCAGTTTAAGGTTCGGCGCCTTGAGGACGGTGGGCAGAACCTCGTTCCTTTTGAGCTCGCTTATTATAAGGTTCCTTAGCCACTCCGAGACGTTCAAGCCCTCGCGTTGGGCCATCTGGACAACTATGTCGCGTATCTTGGGCGTCACCCTCGTTGCAAGTAGAACGTTTTTTGGGGTTCCCGACTTCTGAGGCATCACACATCCCTTCCACACAGCAGTTTAATAAACAATATACTCTACGTTAATCTTGGTTAACATACCCATTATACGCTATTTATATTTATTCGTGTAACCTCCACAAAGCTAAACCAACATACAATATATTCCCACTGTCTATCGGCATCAAACACCATCCTAACCGAAATACATCTTCACGGCTTCATCTATGTATTCTACAAACGTCTTCTCTCTGTCTTTGACATACCTGATGCTCAGCTTGTGGTAGAACCTCTCGACGATGAGCCGCTCGATCCCGTAGACCCCCGTACCGAACAGTTCCTCGAGCTCCCGGCAGAAGACGCAGGGGGCCCTCGATTATGCCCGTCTTCCTGAAACTGCTGTTTATCTCGAGGAAGTTGAGGACCACGTCGCTGAAGCTGAGAACCTCCTCCTTTGCCTCACCTAGTTTGTCTCGGGCTTCGCCCTTCCCGTTACCCAGGCAGGATGCGTCGTACTATAAACCGTACGACTCCAGAGTCAAATTCATCGCCTCACCCAGCCATTCACCTTGTCTCGTCAAGCTGTCTGACGCGGGTTCTTATGTAGTCGAGCACCCGTTCCTGCATGTATTTCAGCTCCTGCCTCTGCTCCTCCAGGTTCCTCTCCACGAGCCTTATCAGGTTCTCAGGGTCGTAGGGCTTGACGAGGTACGCATCTACCTTCTGGTTGGCTGCCTCGATGGCTGAGGGGGCATCCGGGAACCCTGTCAGAACAAGTTTCCGTATCCTGGGGTTGGTATCCCTTATCCTGCCCAGCAGTTCGAGCCCCGTCATGTCGGGGAGCTTCATGTCCACGAGGATGAGGTTGAAGGACTCTCTCTCAAGCAGCCTGAGGGCCTCCTCGCCTCTGCGCGCGTAGGACGTGTGGAAGCCTTCGCTCTCGAATATGCTTACCAGCGACTCTAGTATGAGCTCGTCGTCGTCGACTACCAGTATCCTCTCATTTTCGTGGGGCAGGGGGTCACGTGGTGGTTCCAAGCTGGCTGCGTCATCATGGTTACCGTTTAAATGGTTTCTGGTGCTATGATCAGGGGGCGAGGTGCACCCGGTTGGTCCGCGGGGGATGTTGAGGGTTAGAACCATGAATGTTTTGCCGCGTTCAGAGGGAAGGGTTTGATAAGGTTTAAATCTCCCTGTCCAGTACGAATACAAGAACCAGAAAAATATTTCGGGGTCGCTAGTTTTGTCCGGTGCTCAAGAATGTTATTCCAGGTGCCGTGAATTTAAGTGCACCAATAGGGCTCTGACCTTTAGGGGAAAGACCTCGTGGTGCAACTGGACCAATGAGCCGTGTGAGCCCAAGGGGTGCACCTACGCGGTGTGCGTGAAGAGGCAGCTCCTTGAAAGCGGGGTCTGCGGGTTAACCATCAAGAGGAAGACGAGAGACGACATCGAACCCGAGGACATGAAGGTGACTGAGATCCCGCTCAGGGGGAAGCTGGCCAAGAAGGTCGGGGATCGCTCCATCTTCTGACGCGCTCGAAGTTGAACGGCTTTGGTCAACACCCTCAAGGAGAAGCTTCGCGGACGAGTCCCAGACGAGGCGCTGAGCTTCGTTCCGGCGTCCTTCGACATCATTGGGTCCAGGGGCGGGTCGGTGGCCATAATAGAGGTCCCCCTGGCGCTGGCCAGGTATGGAGGCGCGTTGGCGGAGTCCGTTATGGAGGTCCACGGGAACGTCAAGAGTGTGCTCGCCAAGGAGTCCAGGCGCCAAGGGGAGTACCGTCTAAGGGAGCTGCGCCTCCTCGCGGGCGACCCTGACACCGAGGTGGAGCACAGGGAGTCAGGCTGCAGGTTCCAGGTCGACCCCC
>MEZG01000060.1 GCA_001775965.1 Candidatus Bathyarchaeota archaeon RBG_13_60_20
GCTCCAGCTCCATCTCCTGGTCGGGCATAACGAAGGTTATGGCCGTGCCCTTCTTGCCGGCCCGCGCCGTCCTCCCGACCCTGTGGAAGTACATGAGGGGGTCGTCCGGTACGTCGAAGTTTATGATGAAGGGCACGTCCTCGATGTCCAGGCCCCGGGCCGTCAGCTCCGTGGATATCATGAACTCGAACTCGCCCCGCCGGAACCCGTCCAGCACCTGCTGGCGCCTCGCCTGTGTAAAGTCCCCGTGGAGGGGCTCAACGGAGATGCCCTCGCGCTTGAGGCCGGAGGTCAGTCGGTCCACGGTGAACTTGGTGCGGCAGAAGATGAGGGCCCTGTCCATCTTGAAGAACTCTATGAGGCGCATCAGCGCGTCCTCTCGCTCGTGGGGCGCCAGGATCATGTAGTACTGCTTGATGGTCGTGAGGGCTATCTCGTCCCGGCTCATGTTCACCGTCACGGTGTCGGGCATGAACTTGGCGCTCAGGTTCCGCGTGCGGTCGTCGAAGGTGGCGCTCCAGAGGCTCACCTGCTTCTTCCGGGGCAGCCTGTTGAGGATGTACTCTATGTCCTCGTAGAAGCCCATGTCGAACATCCTGTCCGCCTCGTCCAGGGTGACCATCCTGACCTTGCCCAAGTCCAGGTTACCACGCCTCATGTGGTCCATGATGCGGCCCGGGGTCCCTACCACGATGGTGGGCTTCTTCCTCAGCTCCCTTACCTGGCCCTCCAGGCTGACGCCTCCGTATATGGGGGTGGCCCAAACCTTAGTGTGCCTGCCGTAGGTGTTGAGGTCCTCGTTGATCTGGACGGCCAGCTCCCTCGTCGGGGCCAGCACCAGGCCCTCCACATTGCCCGATGCTGGGTCAAGCATCTGGAGCATGGGCACGCCGTAGGCCGCAGTCTTCCCCGTCCCCGTCTTTGCCTGACCTAAGACGTTCCTGCCCTCCAGCATGGGGGGTATGGCGTTCTCCTGGATGGGGAACATCTCGTCGAAGCCTATCTCCTTGAGGGCCCGCTTGATCTCGGGCTTGATGGGCAATTCATCGAAATTCATTTTGATCAGTGTCGGTTGAGGGTAATTCTCATGTGAGAATGCGGGGGCTCTAATAAATCCTCTCATGCGTCTCTGTAACCGTTCGCCATCCTTCGCTGTTACTCTTTCATAAGGTTAGTCGCATGGGGACCGTGTTTTAATCTGTGAGCACATTCTCCCTACGTTAATAAAAAACGCGTCAAGTTTAGTAACATTTACTTTAAACCGTTCAACATGATATAGCATGCTTCCGAGCACCATAGAGACACTGGCCGCCACGATCCTCATCAGCCTGTTGTCGCTGGTGGGGGTGTTCGCCTTATCGATGGCTGACGTGAGGCTCCACAAGATACTGGCCGTTATGATAGCGTACTCGGCGGGCACCATACTGGGGGCAGCCCTTTTCGATCTGCTGCCGGAGGCGGTGGAGACAGTGGAAGCGGCCTTGGTCTTCCCCATGGTCGCCCTCGGCTTCATTGTGTTCATGTTCTTGGAGCGCATACTGTACTGGTACCACGGGCACGGCCACGGCCACGAGTTTGAGGCTCGCGGAAAGAAGGCGCCCCCCAAGGAGTTCGCATACCTGAACATACTGGGTGACCTCATCCACAACTTCATAGACGGCATGATCATAGCCGCGGGTTTCATTAACAGCTTCAACGTCGGCCTGACAACGACCATAGCCGTAGCCTTCCACGAACTCCCCCAGGAGATAGGGGACTACGGGATACTGGTCTACGCTGGGATGGAGAGGAGGCGAGCACTTCTCTTCAACTTCCTGGCCTCCCTGTCCGCCGTGCTGGGAGGCTTCGTCGGGTCAAGCTTCTTCGCCTCGGTTGAGAACCTAGGCGGATACATGATAGCCTTCAGCGCGGGGGCCTTCATCTTCCTCGCTGCTTCAGAGCTTATACCAGAAATGCACAACGAGGACAGCCGCCTGCGCTCAATGATTCAGATGTTCGTGCTTGTGCTCGGCATGCTCACCATCTACATGGTGGGGCTGGTCTTCGCCGAATGAACACCTTAAATCCGGTCAGTGGCTGGGTGATCATGGATGAAGCTGGTTAACGCCGACGAGCAGGGACTCAGGGAGGCGGCCCTCGCCGTGAGGGGCGGCGGCGTGGTCGTGTACCCCACGGAGACGTTCTACGGGCTGGGGTGCGAGCCGAGCAGCCCCGACGCCACGCGCCGTGTGTGCGAGATCAAGGGTAGGGCTGACAAGCCGCTGCCCCTCATATGCTCCGACCTGAAGGCAGCCAGAATGGTCGTGGAGTTCAACGCCGCCGCGGAGCGCCTCGTGGAGAGGTTCTGGCCCGGCCCTCTGAGCCTGGTGCTCCCAAGTAAGGTAGAGTACCCGGTCTGGGTCACCCGCAAAGGGTCCACTCTTGCCGTGCGCGTCCCGGGGCACGAGGGCGCCCGCAGGCTCGCCTCACTCAGCGGCGGAGTTCTCGTGAGTACGAGCGCCAACATCAGCGGCAGGGAGCCTCCCACGACGGCGAGTGGGGCCGTGGAACAACTGGGCCGCAAGGTCGATGTCGTCGTGGACGGAGGGAGGACAGCGGGCGGGGAGCCCTCAACCGTGCTGGACCTCTCGGGGGAGGAGATGTGGATACTCCGCGCGGGCCCCATTAAAGGCGAGGACATACTCAGGGTGCTGAGGGGCTGAGGCTCCAGCCCCTCTCGACTAGGAGCGCCACGTTCTGCATCTCGGGCACCCTCACGGCCCTAGCCACGGGCTCGCACTTGGTCCTGAAGACGTACAGGAGGGGGCAGGGTGCGGGCGTCTCGGTGAGGGTCTCCCAGTTTGCCATGCCCTTGGCTACTATGAGGTCAGCGGAGCTGAACCTTTCGAGGAACCAGTCCGGGGCCTCGTCCAGGCGCACCCCAATGGCCGCGGCGCCTGTGGTTATCACCTCGTCGGCCGCCTTCGTCATTCCCACGGCCTCGGCGTCCTCCAACAGTGCGTCGTTTAGGCTGGGGCCCGCCTTGACGGCCACAGTGACGTGGCAGCCCAGTCGCCGAAGCTCCTTCACAACCAGGGTGTCGAAGGCTATCTCGCCTGCGTTGTCCGTCAGGAATAGGAGCCTGGACCCGGGTAATATCAGGCTCTTGAACTCGTTGGTGTCGTCCAGGTAGAAGCCCTCGCCGATGAGCTTCATCGCGTCCTCGATGTCACTGTTGTTGCCGGGGACATCGTAGTCGATGACGTTGCCAAGGCAGCTGATGAGGCAGGCAGCCCTGAGCCTCTCGTCTTCCGGCTTCTCCTCGACCAGGGCTCTCAGCCGGGGTAGCATAGCTAGGCCGGATATGTTGGCCTCCCGCTTCAGCTCCATGTAGGGGTCGGCGCACCCCGTGACCCTGGCGATTACGCGGCCCCTCTCGGCGCCGATGACGCTGGGCACTGCGTTGGACCTGAACTCTCTGCCCATGAGGGCCAGGAGCTCCTGCATGGCGTCGCGCCTCGTCTCCTCGTCCTCCGTGCTCATCTGGATCATCTTGTAGCCCCTGTGGAGGAGGCAGTAGCCGCACCTGGAACCGACCTTCATCTTCGTCCAAACGGGGGACGTGGCCGTAATATAAAAAACATGTCAGTGCATAGATATGGCATGGACTACAACATGCTGGCCACCACGGACCAGTTGAGCGTCAGCCAGGCTTGCAGCGAGCTCTGGATGGGGCTGAGGGCCGCCGGGGACCCTGAGCCGAGAGTGAACCGGTCGCGGATCAAGGGACTCATAGTTGCCCGCACCAGCATGGACCCCGTGGAGGCCATCCGCGGGCTCAGAGCCTACCTGGCCTCAGACCCCGAAAGGCTCGGCAGCGTCTACAGGGTCATGCCCGTCCAGATGTGGGCCGAAACCAGCGTAGAAAGGGTAGTGGACGCCGTTAAGACACTGGCCGGCGTGATGGGGCCGGTGGACTCGTTCAGGGTAACCCTTGAGAAGAGGAGGACCCAGCTGCGAAGCCTGGAGGTGATCGATGCGGTGGCATCGGCCATAGAGTTGAGGGTTGACCTCGAGCAGCCTGACTGGGTCGTCCTTGTGGAGGTCGTGGGCGACGAGACGGGCGTATCGGTCGTTAGGCCTCGTGACATCTTGAATGTTCAGAAGGAGCGGGCCGCCCTATCTCCGGAGCGATAGTAGTGCCCCCTTCTCCACTATGATGCCCGTAAGGGCCTCGTAGGGGTCCCCGCCCACGGCTTGGAGCGCCCTGCTGGAAACCTCGAAGGCTTCCCTTAGCCTTAGGTATTTTGCCTCGTCCACCCGCAGAACCGAGTCGTCCGGCTCCCCAAGCGCCTCAGCGATCCGCCTAGCTGCAGCCTCAGTAGCCTCCACGTCTTCACCCAACACGAGGACCGCGACCGCGTTTGTGGCCCTTGACACCCCCATCAGCTTGAAGGCTCGGGATATCTGGTCCCTGCAGGACGCGTACAGAAGAGCCTCGACGTCCAAGCTCTTCGAGACCGCGTAGTCGTTCTCGACAGCGCCTACGGCATTCACAGCTGCGTGGAAGATGTGGCGCCAGCCGGCCACCATTGACGCGTCGAATAGCTGGAAAACCTGCCCCTCGAATAGCCTTCGAAGGTATTGTAGTGTGTCCTCTACGTCATTAACTCGTACGCCTCTGGCGCCCATTATGGCCACGTACAGGTTGCTGCCAGTTAATTTGACGGCCGTCATGTTCCCACGGCCGTGCTAGAAGCTTCGGCGTTATTCAACATTTCATCAGGCCCTCCAGCCTATCCAGGAGCAGGTCAACCTCTTCCAGGGTGTTGTAGAACCCTGTGGAGACGCGTAGGCCGGCAGGCCTGAGGCTGACGACGAAGCCAGCCTCCGTGAGCACCTTGAAGTGTTCCTCTGTGGCATTAGTCGTGAAGCTGACCACCCCGGACCGCAGGGAACTGTCCCCAGGGGTAACTAGTCGGGCCCCTATGCGGCTGAGGCCGTCGTGCAGGCGCCCGCTGAGCCCCAGTATCTTCTTCTCCACGCGTTTTGGGTCGAGCCTCAGTATGAGGTCGATCCCCGCCTTGGTTCCCACGAAGCTCAGGTAGCTTGGCTCGCCGAACTCCAGCCTCTGGGCTGTGCCCTTGAGGGTGGGCTCGTCGAGGCTGTGCTCCTCTACTGCCCTGTACCCCACCTCCCTAGGCTCAAGCTCGCCAAGGATGCCCTCCCGCGCGTAGAGGAATCCCGCCCCGGAGGGTCCGAGGAGCCACTTGTAGCTGCCGCAGGCGTAGAAGTCGACCTGGTCCCTCTTCACGTCTATCATGAGGGCCCCGGCGGCCTGTATCCCATCCACAACCAAGCACCCGCCGTGGCCGTGGACGAGCTCCGCGAGGGGCCTCAGGTCTTGGCGGGCCCCCGTCAGCCATTGGACCTGGCTTATGCTCACCACCCTTGTCCTGTCGTCCACGGCCGCCTCCACGTCGGCTAGGTGGATGACTCCGCCCCTACCCTTGACGATGCGGACCTCCACGCCCCTCCTCCTGAGCCCTGTCCATGGGTACACGTTGGCCCAGTTCTCCAGGTCGTTAACCACTACGTTGTCGCCTCTCCCGGCCCCGATGGAGTTGGCCGCCGTGGCCAGGCCCCTGGAGGTGTTGGGCATGCAGGCGATCTCGTGGGGTTCAGCCCCTATGAGGCGGGCGAAGCTCTCGTTGGCCTGCTCAACCCTTCTGTCGCCGTGCCTGGCTTGCCGGTCCCAGTCGTCCAGGTACGCCCTTATGGCCGCTTTCACGGGTGTGGACGGGGGGCTATGGTTCGCTATGTCGAGAAAGATGCACTCCCCTGTAACCGGGAACGGGTCCCTGAGGTCGTTCATGTACCATAGATTGGCGGTGAACGATAAGAAGGCTGGGGCTCAGGGAACCCTTAAACCCGCGAAGCCCATATCTCAGTCGCAGGAGAGTGTGTGCGTTGGGTCAGTCGGATGAGCCTTTAAGCAAGATAGGCGAGCTAACCAGTTTCAGCCGCAGGGTCTACACAATCGTCAAGGTCGTGAGCAAGACCCCCCCCAGGGAGGTAACCTCCAAGGAGGACGGGTCCACCCACAGGGTCGCTGAGGCCCTCGTGGCCGACGACACTGGCAGCGTGTACATGACTCTGTGGGACGAAGCCATCGACGAGGTGCAGGAGGACAGCGTCCTGCGGCTCAGCAACGCCTACGTGAACACCTTCAGGGGCAGCATGAGGCTTAACCTCGGTAGGTACGGGAGCTACGAGGTGCTAGACGAGGACCCCTTCGAGGAGCTGAACCTGGAGAACAACGTCTCAGCGAAACAGGTGGAGTACCGGCGCCCCGGGCCTGCCAGGCGAGGCTGGGACCGGTAACACATTTTTTTCCACGCACAGGGTTTTATACGGTGAGTAACTCCTTAGTGATTCCATGAGCAAGATCAGGGTAGGCTTACCGAAGCTGCTGCACAACGGCCAGCTTGGCTACACGGAGATCGATGAGAGCCCCAACGTCATGGAGGGCGGCGGCCTCCTGGGGCTCCTCGAGGAGTGGGGGTGCGATGTTGTGGACAGGAGGACGGCCTGGCTCACAGAGGAGGAGGAGAAGTCCTACGGGGCAAGGTACAGGCTGGCCCTAGCGAGCAACCACCTGGCCGACATGGTGGCCGAGCAGATAAGGGCCGGGGCCCTCCCAATAGGGCTGCTGAGCAACTGCAACGGGCTGATGGGCATGCTAGCAGGCCACCAGAGGTCGGGGGGAGGGCGGAAGCCGCTGAGGGTAGGGCTCGTCTGGGTGGACGCCCACGGAGACTTCAACACCCCCGAGACGAGCCTCAGCGGCATGATGGGGGGGATGCCCGTGGCCATCAGCACCGGCCTCTGCCTCCACCACATCAGGCGGGCCTGCGGGCTGGACCCGCCTCTGCCCATGAAGTACGTCACCATGGTCGGGGTCAGGGACACGGACCCCTGGGAGCAGTACCTCATAGACCAGTATGATGTGAGCCAGATCAGCGTGGATGACGTGCGGCGCCTAAGCCCGGCCATCGACATGGAGATGGATAGGCTCGGCACCATCGCCGACATCATATACGTCCACATAGACCTTGACGTCCTGGACCCCGAGGACATCCCGGGCGCAGGCCTCCCAGTGAAGGACGGCCCCACAGCCGGTGAGCTGGCGGAGGCCCTTGAGATAATTTTCGAGAACCCCAAGGCGGCCGGTTTCGGCCTGGCCAGCTATCCGTCAAGCAGGGACCCCGAAAGGAGGGGCCTAAGGTCTGTCTACAAGCTTGTCGAGGGCGTGGTGAAGGGCGTCAGGAGCAGGGAGGGCGGACCCACCGGCGTCATGAGCTAGGCGATACCGCGGGGAGCCTGACCTCCACGGATGTGCCCTGGCCCACCCTGGAGCTTATGCTGATGCCTCCGCGATGGGCCTCAACCACCTCCCTGCAGTATGTAAGTCCCAGGCCCATCCCTGTCTCTTTGGTCGTGAAGAAGGGCTGGAACAGTTTCTCCTTGTCGGCGTCCGAGATCCCTGAGCCTGTGTCGGTGATCGTTAGGATGGATTCGCCTAGCCTAGCCTCGGTGCTAACCTTGAGGGTGCCGCCGTTGGGCATCGCCTCAATGGCATTGTTCAGCAGGTTGTCGATCACCCTTGTCATCTTGTTTACATCAAGCTCCAGGGAGCCTCCGGCTTCAAGGTAAAACCGTAGAGTGATCTCCGCAGGGGAAATGCGCTTCTCGAGGGCCCTCTTCACGACGTGGTCAAGGCTCGCGAGCTCGGTTTTTAGAGCCTTGGGCGACGTGAGGTCCCTCAGGTCGTCGACTATGTAGCTCATGTAGTCGATGTTCTTGTTGATGATGGAGATCATCTCGGAGGAGGACCCCGCATCCTCGACCATCAGCTGCGCCGCGTTGCGCACATTTATGAGGGGGCCCTTGAGGTCGTGCCTGATCATGCGGCTCACCCTGTCAAAACCTTTAAGGACGTTACCCAGGTTCCCCTCTGATGCTTTTTCCTGTTCAGCCTCCTGCTCTAACCTCGCAAGCGCCGCCCCAACGTGCATCCCCAGAAGCTCAAGCATCCTGATGTCCTGCTCCGTGAACGCTTCGACCTTGGGGCTCTCTACGTTGAGGACCGCGTACACTCTGTCCTGGGCTATGACCGGAACGGCCAGCTCGGACCTTGTGTCGCTGTTGACCATGATGTATCCGGGATCCTGGTGGACGTCTGGGGCGTACACTGGGC
This sequence comes from Candidatus Bathyarchaeota archaeon RBG_13_60_20, assembly GCA_001775965.1. Classification (GTDB taxonomy): domain Archaea; phylum Thermoproteota; class Bathyarchaeia; order TCS64; family TCS64; genus RBG-16-57-9. The sequence continues at coordinate 8,240 of MEZG01000060.1, forward strand.
GCTTGCTCCGCGCCGCCCTGACGGTCAGGCCGGGGCCCTCAAGGGGCAGGGGCACACCTCGTGGCGGCGTCCCACGGGAGTCTACGTTCACCAGCTTTTCGCCTTCGACAACTTGGAACGATATGAAGCTCCACCCGAACACCTGATCCATTATGTTCATTGTAGTCGAGGCAGCATCCTGCACGCTCTTAACTGCCCCGAGTTTAACAGAGTGATTGTATAGGGCTGTTAGGGTCTCCTCGTACCGGGCCCGTTCAGTGATGTCGCGGTTGATGGCTAGTGAGGCTACCTTTCCGTCGTAGATGATCCTTGTGGCGCTGTTCTCAATCACGATGGGCGCCCCATCTCTACCCTTCATCGTGAACTGGTACCTAGTGGGGGCGTCATCCCCCCTCAGCCTGGCAAGGGTGTACTTCCTGACTCGCTCCCTGTCGGCTTCATCTATCCCCTGGAAGGCTGGTTTACCGATCAAGTCGCGGGGGTTCTTGTATCCCATGAGGTCAGCTGCCTTCTGATTCACATAGAGGTATTTTTCGGCGTCGAGCACGAACACAGCGTCGGAGGTGTTCTCCAGGAGCACCCTGTACCGCTCTTCGGACCTGTTAAGTGCCTCCATGTACCTTAGGTTCCTGATGGCTATCGCGGCGTGGGCCCCCAGGGCTTCGGTGAGTTTCCTCTCCTGCTCGGTGAAGGTATAGGGCTCGCCTTTCTCCACGTTTAAGACAGCTACCGTCGCTCCCTCGACCACCACGGGGACCGCCAGCTCCGTGAGGCTGATCCTGTTACCCTGCACATAATCAGGGTCTTCTCTCACGTCCGGAACGTACTGTGTCTGTTTGAGGACCGCAGCGCGCACAGTGATCCCTCCCCCTTCCAGGGGGAGGCTGTACGGCGGGTCAGCGAGCTCGCTAACCAGGTAGTCGACCAATCGACCGTCCTCCACCTTGATGACATCGACTATTTTGAAGCCAATGATCTTCTCCAGCGCGGTGTATGTAACGTCAAGCATCTGGTCGAGGGTTTGAGCCGTGTTCAGGGATATTAGGTGCTGGTTGAGAGCCTCAAGCTTCTCCAGCTGCCTCTTCTTATCCTCAAGCTCGCCTATCCTTCGGACCGCGGAGGCGACGTGTTGGGCGAGTATCTCAAGCAGCTTCACATCATCCTCAGAGAATGCGTTCAATTGGGTGCTCTCAATGTTTATAGCGCCCACCGATTCGCCGTCCAAGATTATTGGCACTGCCAGCTCCGATAGGTTCAGCGGGGGCTCGTACCCGGTAACAGGCATAATTACGTAGTCGGGGTCGAGCCTAACGTCTGGGACCACCTGGCTGCTGAGGGTCCTCAGAGCCCTGGCGATAACGCTTTTCGTGTTCAGAGGAATGCTTACCCTGTCGGGGAAACTATACTCGATGCCCCTGTAAAACACGAACTCACCGCCGTCCATGAAGCCAACGTCGCCCCATCCGTACCCCAGGGCGCTTGAGAGGATCTGGGTGGTAATAATGGACACCTCCTCTAGGCTCCCGGCCTGGCTCAGCTGGGTCGCGCTCAAGTGGAGGGCGTTGAGCCTGGCCTCGAACCTCTTGAGCTGAGTTATGTCGGTGCTGATGATTCCCAGCCCATCCCCCACCTTGAAGGCCTTGATCTGCAGGTAGCGGCTCCCGTTGGGCTCGTCGAGCAGGTCAAGTCTGAAGGGGGCGCCGGTTTTTAGGACCTCCAGGTAACGTTCCTCTCGACCGGATGTCCTGATCTCGGGGAACAGCGTGATGATGCTCTTCCCGACTATTTCTCCCTTGCTGAGGCCCAGCCTCTGCTCGATGACCTTGTTTGTGTCCATGTAGTTCAGGTCCCGATCGAGGATGCTGAAGCCGTCTGTCGCGGAGTCCATGAAGGTCTCGATGAGGGCTTGGGTTCGTCGGGTCTCCTCCTCAGCAGCACGATTCTCCATTGCCACGGTTATCCTCTTCATGAGGACCTGGTAGTGGCTAGGTTCCAGCTCTTTCTTCACGTAGTCGTTAATGCCCGCCGCGAAGGCCGCCTCCGCGATTTCCTCGCTCCCATGGCCTGTGTAGAGGATGAAGGGGGCCTCCGTGATCCCCTTTACAAGGGGGAAAAGGGTGAGGCCGTTCATGGACGGCATCTCGTAGTCGCATATGATGCAGTCGAAGCTCTGGTCCTTGAGCAGGGCGAGGGCCTGGGCGGGTCCCGTGGCGGACGTGACCTTCACAGAGCCTGAGAGCTTCTCCAGGAACGTCTTGGTGAACTGGAGATGATTAGAGTCATCATCGATGTGTAGCACCCTTATCAGCCTCCTGTCTGTCATCAGCCCACCCTCTTTCCACTACCCATGTCGTATCTTGTTTATATTGGTTGTAGATGCCCGGAGAATAATGTTAGATGACGAACCTTTCGTGCTCCACATGCCTGTATCTGACGCCCAGGTTAGCGACTCTGAACCTGCGGCCGCCTTGTAGCTCCGCTTCTTCCTCGCCGGCCACCAGGGCGTCAATTATCCTGCCCAGTGCGTCGGCCTTCATTATGCCGCTGCCGCTTGCAGCGCCGATGTAGTACATGCCGTGGGCCTCGTAGACCACTGGCGTCTCGTCGAGGCTGTTGATGGCGTACTGGCCCGCCCACATGTTCATGGGTCGGACGTCCTCGAAGCACGGGAAGTACTTCACCAGGACGTGGTACACGTTGTTGGTGTAGTAGTCCTCCTCGGCCTGGGGGTCCTCCTCCAGCTCGAACCTGCGGCCCAGGTCGTCGGCACACCCCAGCCAGATGCTTCCCTCGCTGAGCTCGCTCCTGAACAGTATCTTGGCCTTGGGGAGGATGGTCAGGGGTATGCTCCCCTCCTCGTTGAGGCCCTTGACCTTGAAAAGGGGCCCCAGCTTGGCGTCCTTGAAGGCGAAGAGCTGCCTCTTCTTGGGCCGCATGAAGCTGTCTAGGCCGACGGGGTCCATGAGGCTGGCCGCCCATACGCCGCAGGCGATCACGGTCTTGGCGGCGTTGATGGATCCCTTGCTGGTCTCGGCTCCCACGATCCGGGTGTTCTGCCAGACGAAGGGCTCCCCCGGTATGCCCAGCTCCTCCTCGGGCTTCAGGAGCAGCCTCTTGGCCTCCGTGTTGTACATGACCTCGCCGCCCAATCTGAGGAACTCGGCCTCGTAGGCGCGAGTGAGGGCGTCCGCGTCCAGGCTGCCACACTTCTCCCCGAAGACGCCGACGGCGACGTCCTCGAGGCCCATGAGCTCGGCCTCCTCGTCGCCGCCGAACCCTGTGACCAGGCAGGGCACCGACTCCTTGAGTTCGTCAAGGCTGAGTACGGTGACGCTGCCGCCGCGCTTCACTATGGCGTCGACGGCGGGCTTGATAGCCTCGTGCTGGCCCTGGCTGAAGAGCCAGAGGTAGCCAATGAACTGGAGCTTTATGTCGTGGCCCTGCTCCTCCATCTCCTTGTAGGCGTCGATGCTGGTGTCGGCTAGCAGGTAGTTGGTCTCACTGGTGAAGACGTTGCGGAACCCGCCCTCGCTCTTGGCGCTGTTGCCCTGGCCGGGGCCGCTGAACTTGTCTATGACCAGTATCTTCTTGGAGGGGTCACGCCGCTTCATGTGGTAGGCGGAGCTGAGGCCCAGGACCCCTGCCCCGATGACGAGGATGTCGCAGTCCATTGAAATCTATTGGACTTCTCTTGTAGGGGGATATAACGTTAACCCGGCGGCCTCGGCTGTGGGTAAGTAGTGTTACTCATTAATGTTATAAAACAATAAAATATCTTTTAGCTTATGAAGCATTGGACTGAGCAGCTATTCGTAGACTCCTCCGACCTATTCATGCTCGACATGGAGGCGGGCATCGAGAGGGCTAGGCTGGATTGCCAGGGAGTCAGAGAGATGCTGGAGAGCAAAGGAGTGGTTGAAGGTTCGAGGCTTCTTGATGTGCCCTGCGGGATTGGCCGCCACTCCATCGAGCTTGCGGCGATGTGGTACAGTGTCGTCGGAGTTGATTTCTCTGAACCATTCCTCAGGAGGGCTCGAAGCCGGGCGGATGAGAGGGGCGTAGCGGAGCTATGCACCTTCATCAAGGGGGACATGAGAGAACTAGCCACGGTTCTGAAGGAAGACAAGTTCGACGCGGCCCTCAACCTCTTCACGTCCATTGGCTACTACGACGAGAGGACCGATGTTGAAACGTTTAAGCAGCTGAGACAATTGATCCGGAGAGACGGCTGCCTGATCGTTGACACATTCAACCGTGACTGGATGGTCCGCAACTTCAGGCCGGTTGATGTTATCGATAAGGGCCAAGAGACCGTCTACAATGAGACGCGCAGGTTCAACCTCGAAACCAGCAGAATGGAGTCAGAGCACACCTACTACCGGAGACGTGGAGACGACCTGATCCATCTTAAGACCGTGAACACGGATCACCGGGTGTACTCCCTACACGAGGTAATGAGCATGTTAGAGGAGGCGGGGTGGACCCCAAGTTCCTTCTATGGTGCTTTCGATCAGCGGCCCACATCATGGGACACCAACAGGATCATAGCCGTGGTTGTAAATACGAGGTGAGCTAAACCCGCCAATTAGCATTCCTCGATAGTCATATAACTCGGGCACCCGTTTTCAAGGTTGAAATGTCAACCCCGGAAGACCGCAAGCTGCTCATGGGTGACCGCTGGTGGGAGAAGCTCCCACGGAAGGTCTACTCGACCCTCGAACGGGTGCCCTGCAGCCAGGATTGGTTCGAGGTGTACAAGGTCAAGGAAGGCATCTACGCCATCTATGAGCCGGGCCAGTACGAGGAGGCCCTGTGTACCCTGCTGCTGGGCGGGGAAGAGGCGGCCCTCATCGACACCGGCTGTGGCATAGCCAACATACGTGCGTGCGTCGAGGAGATCACCGATCTGCCCGTGATGGTGGTGAACACCCACGCCCACAACGACCACATAGCGGACAACCACAGGTTCAGCAGTATCGCGATGCTTGACCACTCCTGGAGCGTCAGGGCCCAAAGGGGGCTCCCCAACAGCGAGATGATTCACCTCGTCGAGCCCGGCATGGTGTGGAAGCCCCTGCCCAAGGGCTTCGACCCCAAGAAGTACGTGACCCCGCCCTTCAAGGCGACGCGGTGGTTCAGCGACGGCGACGTCATCGACCTGGGGACGCGGACCCTGGAGGTGATGCACACGCCCGGCCACTCCCCGGACAGCTGCTGCTTCCTGGACAGGGAGGACAGGCTCCTCTTCACCGGGGACATGTTCTACACGGGTGGTATCTACACGTACTTGGAGGGCGGCGATATACCGACGTTCATCGAGAGCTACGAGTACATGCTGAGCCACTACGAAGATTACGACAGGCTCATGCCAAGCCACAACGAGCCCTGGGTGGAGAAGGAGTTGTTGAGGGACGTGCACAGGGCAGTGGTGGAAATATCCGAGGGCCGTGGTAAGTACAGGGAGGGCGTTGACAGGGGCGTCCCCATCAAGAGGTTCGACTACGGTCGGTTCAACATTGTGACCAGAGCCGACCAGCACCGGCCAAAGTAACAGCGTTCCTCAGCCTTTTTCGTGTAGCCCTCATTCCACTCTCGTAGGCAGCGCCGAGCATCGGCCTCATGCCGCGCATATACCTGTAAGAGTTTGCGAGGCGCCCCCCATGGAGCCGTGGGGCTCGACGCCGTCCTTCGCCTCTGCGAGCTCCCTCTCGAACCTGTCGACGGCGAAGCTCCGGGACAGCTCCTCGGCCCCGCCCTGAGGGGCTTCCCTGAGTTGCTCGTCCCCAAAGACCTGGGGCCCATGACCCCTTGAGCCCACCTCGGGGATGGTTATTTGAACCCCGAAAATATCTCTTAGCTCGCCAACCGCAACCTTGAATTCCAAGCTTGCTTACTGACATAAGCTAAGAGCAGAGCTGCTCCAGGGCGAGGCGCTGGGCTCCTTCGAGCAGGCCCTGTCCCGCGGCGGCTACAGGGAGGCGCCCATGGAGGGTTGCGGTGGAGGCTACTTTACAGTGTACAGGCCAGGACACAGGGCAGGCGATGGGTGAGGGTAGGAGGGTTCTCCTCGTGGGGGCGGGTGGCTGGGACTACCTCGCCAGCAGCGGAGACCGCCTAAAGGCCTACGCCCGGCTCTTCGACTTCGCAGAGGTGAACGCCACCTTCTACCACCTGCCGAGGCTCTCAGCGGTAAGGTCGTGGAGGAGGAGGGCCCCACCAGGCTTCACCTTCGCCGTGAAGTGCAACAAGCGCGCCACCCACGAGCTGAGGCTCAGGGCCGAGGAGGAGACCTACAGGGTACTGGAGAGGATGGCGGAGGCTATGAGGCTCCTCCGATCCTGGATGCTGGTGCTCCAGACGCCCCCCAGCCTCCCCCTCGACACGGTGAAGGTCCGGGAGGTTGGTGAGCTGCTCCGCGGCGCCGGCCTTTGCGCCGGGGTCTTCTGGGAGGCGCGGACCCCCCTCAGCCCCGGGAAGCTCAGGGGAGTACGCGCCGAGATGATCCGCGCCGGTGTCACCCCCGTCGTAGACCTGGGGAGGGAGGCCCCTGTAGAGGGGGCCCAGGCAGTGTACTCGCGACTCTTCGGCTCCGCCCCCCTCACGGACGAGTCCCTGAGGCTCATCGATGAAAGGCTGAAGCTCAGCGGGGCCGAGCTCGCGGTTCTCAGCTTCCACGGTGCAGCCATGTACAAGGATGCACACCGGTTTAAAACGCTCAGGGGCCGGTGACCGTGTTTTACATGTCCACGCAGCTATTTGCCCCCCTCATTGAAACTTCGCCGTTTCGTCACCGCTTGGCTTACGGTTTCCATGTAAGTATCCGTGATCCATGTACCTATGTCCTTTAATATTCTTGTCAAGTATCATTCTGCATTAGACGGGAGGCTACCGCAGGCCACATGACTCAAGTGGAGTACCAGTCCAT
>MEZG01000061.1:100-1049 GCA_001775965.1 Candidatus Bathyarchaeota archaeon RBG_13_60_20
CACTGCTCCTGGTAGACCAGGGGAGCGTGGAGGGCTATACGGGCGTGCACAGGGCCGGGGAGGTCCTGAAGGGGATCGACGTTGTAGACTACCTCCTGGAGCTCCTGCTGGAGAAGGAGGGCTTCATCCGCGACATATACAAGCTGTCACGCAACTTCGGCGTCCAGTTCTTCGCCCCCATGCTGGCCACAGGCTGCAGCCTCAGCATATACGAGAGCTTCAGGAACATCCTGGACATAACCCTGGAGCAGCCCCTCATGGGCTTCGACATGTCCACGGCCTCCATGATATACGTGCTGGTGAAGGCCCCCATCTACTACAGGGACGAGTTCACCAAGGGCAAGATCGAGTACGAGGTGACCCAGTGGCTCAAGGAGAGCCTGGGCGTCGACGTGCCTCAGGTCTGCGAGACCATCTTCGTGGACGAGTACGGAGACAGAGTGGACCTCGCCATACTTGTAGGGGGCTTCGACACGTCCCGACTGTTCAACGCCATCAACGCCCGCATCGAGCGGTTCAGCAACATGTACCTGGAACAAGGCCTCTACGACAGGGGGTTGTGGGAGAGGATAAAGGAGAGGCTCCTGGGCTAGCGCTTGAGCTCCTCGCGAAGCCCAGCCATGATCTCATCGATGCTGCCCTTGTGCTCCACCAAGAAGCTGCGGCTCAGGCTGCTCTCGAACTCGCTGGCCTTCCTGTTGAGGCGCTCCATCTCGTCGTAGGGGGCCAGGTCCTCGATGGTTCCGCGGCCGGCTAAGACCACGACCCTGATTATCCAGGGGTCTCTGCACTCCACGACGCGCACCGTTATGGTCTTGGACACGTCGCCCGTGACGTAGGCGGCGAGGGCCGTGTACAGCTCCTGGGTGAGGTCCTCGTCCCAGAGGCCCTTGGGGGTCTGCACAGTCACCCACAAGTAGTCGCTGCGGTACGTGCTCTTCATCCCCAT
>MEZG01000061.1:1397-7500 GCA_001775965.1 Candidatus Bathyarchaeota archaeon RBG_13_60_20
ACGTAAAGACTGTAGTCCTCCTCGAACCTGGGGCTGCTGTGGATGAGCTGCTCCACCTTCTCGTCGTACTCCTCAGCGTTGTAGGCATTGGTCTTGATGAGGTAGTCCTTGTAGATCTCGCTAGCCTCGTCACGCTTCAGCTCCAGGACGCTCTGGAGCTTCTCCAGGATGACCAGCTTGTCCTTCCTGACCTCGGCGAGCTGCTGCATCTTCTCCAGGTTGCTCTTGAAGGCCTCCACGTACGAGTCCACGGGGTAATTGACTTTCACCATGCTGAGGGTGTGGATGGTGTTGTTGACCAGGCCCACCTCGGTGCCTATTCCGCTCATGAGGTCCGCCATGTCGAAGTCCATGAGGACGTAGATCATCTCGACGATCATCTTGTCGATCTCGTCGCGTGCGCTGATTATGTTCCCAGTCTTGCTGTACGCTGGCATGAGGGGCAGGAACATGATGCTGTTGAAGGGGTTCCTGTAGACCTCGCCGAGGCCGTCCGTTATGAGGGCGTTCTTCTCCCTGTCCAGGAGTAGGTTGAGCTCTTTGATGCCGTTGAAGGCGCTGTACCCCTTGGCAGGGGGGTCGTCGCCTGGGCACGGCAGTATGCAGAGGGCCATGATGGGGACGCCGCTGCCCACAGCCTGCCGCAGGTGGCGGGCGAAGTCCATGGCCATGCCGCTGCCCGTGCCTCCGCCGAGGCCGAACACGAGCATGATGATGGGACTGCTTATGCTGCTAAGGGCGTTGTCCTTGAACATGTTGGTGAAGCTCTTGATAATACCCAGCTGGTAGTAATTCAGGTTGTAGATGGCCTTGGCCAGGCTCCTGCGGCGGCCAGCTCCGCCTGCCAGGGGTGGTATGGCCACAGTGCTGGGTAGCCACGGGTTGTACTCCTTGAGCTTGATGCCCTCGTTCTGGAGGTGCTCCTTGAACTTGGTCTGGACGAAGTCGAACATGGCCTCCGCGGACGGGAACTTAACGCTCTTGGCGATGACGCTCAACCTATCCTGGGGTATGCCCCTCCTCCTCATCTGCTCAAGTATCCTGTTGTGCGTGTCGTCCAAGCTCTTGATGTCAGGGTCCGCTATGTCCATGGCCATTAGGCTAAGCCTGGTGGCCCCGCTGCCGAGAAGCTCCATGGTCTTCTCGGTCTTGAGGAAGTTCTCAACGACGTTGGTCCCGGCTCCCCCCAGGCCCACTAGGTGTATGACGCTGCTGTATCCGAGTTCAGACATTACGCTTTCTCAGCCTCTTTGAGTCTGTCATTTATTTCCTGTAGCCTCTGGGCGAGGCTGCGGTCGATGCGGGACGCCCTGCTCTGGAGGGCCTCCATCTCTCTAATCTGGTCCTCGACTATCATGGTGACGAAGCCCATCCTGGTCCTTGTCCTGATGAACAGCACTGCGCTCAGGGCGAATAGGGCCGCCAGGCCGCCCACGACTAGGAGGAAGTACTGTTCCTGCCAGCTGGGTCCCGTCTCAACGGGCGGTGCCTCGACTTGGAGATTGTTCATAAGGTTGATGGCGTTGTCCATTAGGCCAAGCTCCGCCTCGCTTATGGCTACGTTGAGGAACTTTTCGTAGAGCTGGATGTAGGCAGGGTCCACGTTGCTCTGCCTGTACTGGGCCAGCTCGGCCTCCTTCTGGCTCTTCAGCCGCCTGTAGTCGTCGATCCTGTTGTCGATGACGTTCACCGTGATCTCGTCGTACAGGGTCTGAGCCGGCCCGATGAGCGTCACGAAGGTCAGGTCCACCGGTTTGTGGAACACGACGCCCGATCCCTGTGTGGTCAGGGACCTGTCCAGCATGCCCACGATCGCGAGGCGGTATACGCCCTGCGTGTGGTTGAACCTAATGATCCTCTCCGCCGGGTTGTAGCCCTCAGTCAGAGGCAGCTCCACCGTCTCGATGTGCCAGAAAACCGTCTCTGACCTTTTCTGGACCAAGTCAGATAACCTGAGCTCTAGGACGGCGTTGTCCACCGTTTGCCTCACGTTGATTAGTAAGCTCAGCCTGTACTCGCTGCCCGCTAACACCGGTGCGTTCTGGACGAGTTCGTCGTCGGTCGCGCTCCACTCCAGCACCAGCTGGTTCGTTGAGTAGTCCTCGAGCCTGTACTCCTCGATCCAGTGCAGTCCATTGGCGCCCTGTGCCGTGGGTATCTGTGTTAACAGAAGTAAACCTAGCACGAAGCAGAAGTATTTCTTCACGGTGTTAGCCCCTGCTCTATCCCTTGTAAGCCCTATCCATTTAAAATATGCTGTATGCCCCGTTAGGTACTCACGATCTGTATCTGGCTGTTGGACGAGTAGCTCCTTGTGATCGGCCCGCTGCCGAGGCTGCGTAGAGGATTAATATCATTTTTTATTCCACGGCTCATGGATTCGTTTGATGAGTGCGCCCGTTGTCGTCAATAGCGTCATTGCAGGCAGCCTGCTGGTGATCCTGTGCATCGGGTTCACCTTCACATACATGATAGAGAAGTTCCCCAACTTCGCCCACACAAGCTACGCCAGCATAGGCACAATGATAGCCTTCTATCTGGTCCGGTTCCACGGGTTCAACCCGTACCTCACGTGGCCTGTGTCCGCCCTGGCGGGGGGCCTCATCGGGATCCTGCTCTACCTCGGCCTCGTGCGGCCCATCAAGGGGCATGGGTTCAGGGAGATCACCCTCACATTCACTTTCTACATAGTCAGCCAGATAATCGGTAGCCTCCTAGCCATGTTCAGCTACTGGCTCCTCGTGGGCACCGGCACGCAGTCCAACGGGTTCCTCCTCAAAGCCTTCGATTTCAGCCTGGGGGGCCTCCCCGGGATAGGGATCGTGGCGCCCGTCACTGTGCTTGTCCTGGTGGTGCTCATGAACGTCTTCCTGTACCGCGCAAAGTTCGGTATAGCCATGAGGGCCACGTCGGAGGACGAGCAGCTGGCCGCGGGGCTGGGCATAAACGTCAACCTGATCCACCTCGCGTCGTGGTTCATCTCCGGGGCCCTTTCGGCCCTCGCAGGGGCTATCCTCCCCATGTGGAGGGCCACCAGCGTCAACTTCAGCGACGATCTGCTGGTGACAGTGATGGCGGGGAGCGTCCTGGGGGGGCTGACCAGCATAGGCGGCGCCATCCTCGGCGGCTTCCTGGTGGCGTCGATACAGAAACTGCTGACCTACCTCCTCATGAGCACCTTGGGGGTGTGGATGGGCGCCTACGAGGGCCTGCTGCCAATCGTGTTCCTCTTCCTGGTTTTGACCATCGAGCCAAACGGCCTATCAGCCATAGACCTGAGTACCGTGTCCGTCAAGAGCCTGCGGGGGGCTCTCAGGAAGCTCAGGAGGAGCCTCTGGAGCCTCCTCACGTCCGAATGACCGTCACCTCACCGTAACCTTCACGCTGTCCACCCAGTAGGTCATCTCGGTCTCCCACCTGACCGAGATTCCAAAGGCGACCCACACGTCACCCGGCACCGCGTCCACCGAGAGGCTGTACAGCTTCCAGCCAGCCACTTGGTTAGCCGGCCCCAGGACCTGCAGGTCCTCCTCATGCGTCGGCTGGGTGGGCCCTATGTGGCCGACGGCCATCGCGATGGTGTTGAAGCTCTCGGTTCCGCTGTACAGCTGGAACTCCAGATCCACCTTTGAGGCGCCTATGGGCACCTGTATGCTCCTAGCAAGCCAGATGGTCCCGTCGTCCTGCAGGCCGTCGATGGTGAACTCTGCCGAGTAGGCGCCCTCGTGATGCTGGATGCCGCTCTGGGTTATGCTGTGCGCCACGGGGTTGCCCGGGTTGTTGGGGTCCTCTGGAACATCGGCTCTTATGGTCCAACTCGACAACCCCCCCTCGAAGCCCTCTCCCAGAACCACGGGCTCGAACCCCTTGGGCCACATCATGTATACGACGGTTGCGACCACGACGAGTATAATGGCGGCAGCAGCATACCTGCCCCCCACTCTTCTCTTTGTCGTCATACAGTGTTCTCAGGAGCGGGATCAAATATACTGCATGTCCACCGTCCTTCTGACACTTAACACCGTTCAGGCAATATTAGGCAATATTAGGCAAATTATTGATTGATCAAATAATAAGCTAATATATAAAAGTTTCAAGGGAAACTATATAAACCGTTAACTGAACGGAATCAAAACCATCCAATACACAGGCGGAGGATTAACATGTACATTTAAGGATAACGATTACTTCCCATCGAAGCTCAAATAAACCGGGTGATACGCATGGCTAAGAAACCCGCCCCGGCCCCCGCAAAGCCCGCGGAGAAGAAACCGGTGAAACCCGCGGAGAAACCGAAGAAGAAATAAAACGTCGAAAACGTCTCCGAGTTTACTTCAACGCCCTCGTTTTTCTAATCACTGCCCTTAAATCGGCCCTGCCCCCCATCGCATAGGAGCAATGCCCCCCTCCATCGAATGCCCGCGGTGTCGCAGAGCCTACACCGTGGAGGAGTATGAGGCGGACGCGTTCTGCAGGGACTGCGGCTCGCGCCTCACGGTCATCATAGAAGCCCCCCTCGACGCGTGGAGGGGCATCTTCCCATACGATCCGTACCCGGAGCAGGTGACTTTCATGGAGGACGTGGCCCGCGTCGTGGGCGGCGGCAAGGTGCTCATAGCGGAGGCCTGCAACGGGTTCGGCAAAACCGTGAGCGCCCTAAGCTGCCTCCTCCCCCTCGGCCGCAGGATCATCTACGCGACCCGCACCCACGAGCAGGTGCGCCAGGTCCTCCTGGAGATGGAGAAGATCAATGAGAAGGCGGGGGATGGCTACACGGCCGTCAACCTGGCCAGCAGGGACCACCTCTGCGTCAACCCCGAGTGCAGGGACCTGCCGGCCAGCGAGAGCCAGGAGCTGTGCGGCGTCCTGAGGAAGAGCGGCGAGTGCCCCTACCTCAGCGAGATAGACAAGCCCCCCACGGGGCTGCCCAGGATACTCACAAGGGAGGTCCTCACCGAGGAGGGCCGCAGGCGGAGGATGTGTCCCTACTACCTGGCCAGGCGCATGATGAAGGAGTGCCACCTGGTGGTGGCCCCCTACCCCTACGTGTTCAGCCCCATGATAAGGCTCACCACTGGCCTGGACCTGGAAGGCAGGGTGCTGGTGCTGGACGAGGGCCACAACGTCGACCAGGTTGGCCAGGAGATACTCAGCGATACTCTCACCGAGCGGGGCCTCAGCGCTGCCGCGGATGAGATGAGGCTCATAGGTAGGTCGCCCCGCCTCATCGAGAGGCTGGGGGAGCACCTGCTTAGGACGGACTCCGAGAAGCCGCGGCTGGTCTCAGCCGAAACCCTGGAGAGGGACCTGGAGCTGGCCCTAGGCATGAGCATAGACGCCTTCATGGACGGCCACGTCCCCCTGGTGGAGGCCATAAGGGCGAGGAAGGCTAAGGATGGTAACCCCCCCGTCTGCTTCCTCAACGGGCTCCTCGGCTTTCTTGAGCTCCTTCAGGGTAGCGTGAAGGAGAAGTACGTGGGGGTCTACACCCGGAGCTACTATGGGGCCCCCGTCATCGAGTACAGATGCCTGGACCCAAGCCTGGCAGTTGCCCCAGTGGTCGCCGCGGCCCGCGGCGTCCTCGTGATGAGCGGGACACTGAGCCCCTTGGACACCTTCGCCGAGATCATAGGGTTGGGGGAAGCGGAGAAGAAGGCGTACCCCAGCATCCAGCGCTCCGAAAGGATCAGGATGGTGGTGGACACCTCAGTTACAACTCAGTACAGGGACCGGAGCGACGAGATGATCGCCATGGTGGGTGGGGCCGTGGAGGCCGCCCTGAACGACGTGAGGCAGGGGGCCCTCATATTCTTCACCCAGAGGGGCTTCATGAACAGGTGCCTCGACGTCTGGGCGGACAAGATGATAGTGAGGGGCCACGGGGGCCGCCTGCTCCTCGCGGGCAAGCAGCTGTTCAGGGAGGGGAGGGACGCCCAGCAGAACAGGGACGTGGTGGCCAGGTACAAGAGGATGGCCGTGAGCGTAGGCGGGGCCGTCCTCTGCTGCGTCTTTAGGGGCAGGAACAGCGAGGGCAGCAACTTCCCCGGCGACCAGGCCCAGGCCATCATCTTGGTGGGCGTCCCCTACGCCAACTATGGTGACC
>MEZG01000062.1 GCA_001775965.1 Candidatus Bathyarchaeota archaeon RBG_13_60_20
TCCAGCAGCCGGCGCCCAGAAAGCCGACGTAGTCGTCCGTAGTCACGTCCCTGCCCAGGATGGACTCTACGTGGCGCCTGAGCCCCAGTTCATCCGGCAGCGCCTCGGGCAGCCTCATGGGCCGCCCCATTAGGAGCCTCTCGGGTATCATCTCCCTGTAAAGATCATCAGCGGACTCCGCCCCCACCAGCCGCAGCATCTCCCGCTTAACCTCGGGCACCGAGTTGGGGATATAGGGGTGGGGTCTTCCATGTTTCGCCATGATATCTCTAAGCCCAAGTCCGCGGGCTCCGTGTTTAACGGTTTCCAGTGTGGTTCGCGCTCTGTTGTGAGAATGTTTAAATCGCCGCGGATTCCCCTATCGCAGAATCGGAGCGTCCCCAATGCCAACTATAGTTCAGCATGATATGTCTCTCAGGGGCCTCATGAGGGGCAACGTCCTCGTCCTGACGGTGAGCCGCATCCTCTGGAGCATGGGCGACGCTCTCGTGCTCCCCTACCTTAGCCTGTATATCCTGGCGCTGGGCGGGGACAAGCCCACCATTGGGTGGGTGAACGCTATTGGCAGCCTGGCCGCGTGCCTTCTCTACCCCATTGGCGGCTACATCGCGGACAAGGCGGGCCGTGCAAGGTTCGTGGGGATAAGTACGGTCCTCTACGTGAGCAGCTTCCTCATCTTCGCGTTCAGCCCGAGCTGGCAGTGGGTGGCTCTGGCGGTCACCTACCAGAACGTCGTGCTCTTCTACATGCCGGCCCTCAACGCCATCATGGCGGACAGCATCCCGCCTGGCGCCAGGGGCAAGCTCTACGCCCTCACCATCGCCATCCCCAATGCCGTGAGGATATTCACCCCCTACATTGGGGGCCTCCTCATCGACAGGATGACACTGCTCCCGGCCATGCGGCTAGGCTACATGATCAGCTTCACCGTGGGCCTCCTCGTCGCGTTCCTCAGGATAAGGTACCTTAAGGAGACTGTTCAGGGCGAGGGGATGGGCAGGGATGTTGTAAAGATTTTCGTGGAGGGCTACAGGAACGTGCTTGGGAGCATCAGGTGGACGTTCCGGAACCTAAGAGGTTACGCCGTCGTGAGCATGCTCATAGCATTCATGGGCAGCCTGATCCTCAACTTCTGGGTCGTGTTCGCCAACGAGGTCATCGGCCTCACAGAGTACGAGTTCGGGGTCATAATGCTTGTAGGCGGCGTGGCCAAGACCATCGTCAGCTTTGTTATAGGCCCCATCGTGGACAGGCTGGGGGCCAGGAAGTGCTTCATGGCTACGTTCGCCATCGCCATCCCCGGGATGTACCTGTTCACCCTGGCCCAGGACTACTGGTCGGCCATGCTCATCTACGGGGCCCTCGTCGTAAGCAGCGCATTCATGTGGATTGCCAGCAGCGCCTACTTGGCCGACAGCATCCCCAGGGAGATGCGGGGCCGCGTCATGGCTGGACTCGGCAGCGGCATGAGCATAGGCGTCACCGGGGGTGGATACAGCTCCGGGTTCCTCGTTTTCATACCGATGACCATCGGGAGTCTCATCAGCGGCTACATATACAGCTACGACGCCGCCATGCCCTGGATACTGCAGACGGTGCTCCTCACACTGGCTCTCGTCTTCACAGTGGTGTGGCTGAAGGACCCTGAAAGGGCCCAGGTCTAGCCGGTTTGCCCACAAACCTTAATCGCCCCTCAGCCTCCTTTTACCATCTCACTGGTGGAGGATTCTTGGAGGAGACACCTGAGCGTAAGCTGATCCCCCGCAACGTGCTGGTCCTGACCATCAGCAGGGCAATCTGGAGCATGAGCGACACAAACATAGACAACTTCATCAGCAGCTACATGCTCACCCTGGGGGCCAGTGTCCCAACGATAGGCCTGGTGAACGCGCTTGGGAGCTTCGTCGCCATGCTGCTCTACCCCATAGGCGGGTACATAGCCGACAAGAGCGGAAGGGTCAGGCTCGTCTCCTACTCGACGCTCCTGTACACCTCGAGCTTCCTGATCTTCATTTTCGCTGGCAGCTGGGAGATGGCGGCGTTCGCCATGATATACCAGCAGGCCGTGCTGTTCTACCTGCCAGCCATGAACGCGGTCATGGCTGACAGCATCCCTGTGGGCGAGCGGGGCAAGCTGTACGCCTTCAACTTTGCTTTGCCCAACGTGATCAGGATCGTGGCCCCCTACATCGCTGGCCTGTTCATAGCCCGATTCGAGCTGATACCTGCCATGAGGATCGGTTTCACAGTCAGCCTCGCTGTGGGCCTCGTGATTACCGGCCTGAGACTGATCTTCCTGAAAGAGACACTTACAAACATACAGGAGGTGGACTGGAACCCGCTGCGCCTGATGAGGAACGCTTACGGTGACATGGTTCTCTCTCTCAGGTGGATATGGGGCAACATACGGACGTACGCGGCCATGAGCGTGTTGCTGTCCTTCCTCAGCAGCATGATACTGCCCTTCTGGATAATCTACGCTAGCATCGAGATCGGACTGGCTCCCCTCCAGTGGGGGGTAATCCTCCTTTGGGGCGGCGTTGCTAGGGCCGTTCTCAGCATATTCATCGGGGAGATCGTGGACAGGTTCGGCGCCCGCAACTGCTTCCTGATCGGGTTCATCGTCTCGGCGCCCCCCATGTACCTGTTCACGTTGGCCTCCGGGTTCTGGGACACCCTCGTCATCTACTCGGTCACCACCCTGGGGGCCGTGCTCATGTGGATCGCGTCCCAGGTCTACCTGGCGGACAGCATACCTAAGGAGATGAGGGGCCGTATAATGGCCGGCGTAGGCAGCGGCATAACCCTTGGTGTTACGGGCATCGGCTTCCCCAGCGGGTTCCTCATATTCCTCCCCAAGACTTTGGGGAACCTAGTGGGGGGGATGATATACCACCTGAACCCGGCGCTGCCGTGGGCCCTCCAGTCCATGTTCCTGCTCGTGGGCCTCGTGTACGCATGGCTGATGCTGAGGAACCCCGAGAAGCCCCAGGAATAACCCATATATCCTGGGCACGTTTAGCCGTTCACGGGTCAATCCATCGCCCCAACCGGAGGCGGGAAGGTTGATAGTGATAAACTACTTCGACTGGCAGGGTACGAGAGACGCCCTGACGCGCTGGGTCGAGGCCGTTCGCTCCGAGTGCGAGAAGAACAACGTGCGGTTCATGGGCCTCTACGGGCCGAGCCAGGTCAAGTTCAACTGGTGCTTCATCCACGAGGTGGACGACCAGGAGCATTACCACAGGACGTGGAGGGGCCTCACTATGCCCACTGAGGTCACCCACCAGGTCATACATTACCTCTGGCCCGACAGGAGCTTCGCCCGGGAGCTGCCCAGGTACCCGCCGGCCCACTTCTTCGACGTGAGGTAGAGCCCGTACCTTCACTTTTTTTTCATGGCTAAGGAATAAAGAAGGACGCCTTATATTCCGCTCTTACCAAGTTAGACTTGCACTATTTCTAGTGTGCGTGAGAGACATGAAACGTGTGAGAGTGGATAGAAAAAGGCTTGAGAGGTTCGGCTTCAAGCCCGTCAAGGGCCTTAATGCTTCTATTCAGAAGAATCCTGAGCTATCCCAGAGGCTCAAGGAGGATTTCAGGGCCACCCTTGAAGCCCAGGGCGTTAAAGTCGATGACGAGTTCAAGCGGCTCTTGCGTGAGAGCTGGAGGCAGCAGATAAAGGAGGATGTTCGCCGCGTTGCCGAGGAGAAGGGAGGCGACGACTGGTACCTGAAACGTGTGCTAAGGGGGGAGCCCATACGTGTCCGCGTCAAGGTGAGCCCTGAGGGCCACTCGAAGAGGGTCAAGGAGGGCGACTGCGAGTGAATACTGGTGGGTACGATGTAGTCGTCGAGTTGAACGAGTCCCTACTCAACAGGTTCCTAAACCTGGGCCACTGCATAGGCAAGTTCCCCGTGTTCACAGGCGTCTACACTCTCCCCATCGACGATGTGCCGGAGAGCCTGGAGGAGTTCATGGACATAGGGTACGAGGTCAGCGTGGCCGCCCCGCCCACAATTGACTTCACAACGGACCACAGGGTAAAGATGAGCATCAGGGGCCAGTCCAAGTTCACCGTGCTTGGCAACATAACCTTCGAGCTTGAAGTCGAGTTCACAGTAATATTCAGGCCCGTGTTTGACCAGATCACCCGCCAGCTCGTGCTGGATGCTGTGGACGCCGAGATCGATGACGTGGAGCTGAACGACACGTACCACCTGCCCGTGAACGTCATTAACAGGCTTAACGAGGTTTTAGCCACAGCGATGGAGGAGTACCTCACCGAGGACATCGCGTCCATCGAGGTGAGCCCAGTGCTTCTGAGCGTGGAGCTCCCCTATATGCCCCCCGGGGACGCGAACAAGCTGACCGTGGGGCTCGGAAACGTGAAGGTGCTCAACAGCCAGGTCATGGCGGCAGCGGTGAACCTCCTCGGCTACACGGGGGGCAACGTGAACCAGATAGCCGACTTCACGGGTGGGAGCCACGTGGGCGTAGGAGTCAACGAGTCCGCGATGCACAGGGTCTACGACTTCTGGTGGTACAGGACCATCCACCCCAAGTCGGTGACCCAGACAGGCAGCCACGAGTTCGACCCGCCCGACTTCGTGGATTGGATAGACGAGCTGGTGGACTGGGTGGCCGCCGTCCTCACCCTCGGGCTAGTGGACGTGGACATAGACATCGACAGGGTCTGGGCTGAGTACGGGGCGACCCTGAGGTTCAGCAAGTTCGACTTCGACCTCAAGCCCGGGAACAAGGTTGAGCTGTCAGGCAGCGTCTCGGCGGACATCTGGCTCAAGGTGTATGTCCAGATCACGGAGACCACGTCGCTCTTCTGGGGCGCCTGGGATGTAAGCGAGGAGACCAGCACCGTCACCCTCTTCGACCTGAGAGCCAACGGGCTCACCCTAAACATCGACAACGCGGAGGGCAGGGTTTACCTAGACGCGAGCAGGAGGCTGACCGTGGAGGTCACCGACCTGGACCTGACGATACCGCTGCCCTGGGACGTACCCGAGTTCCTGCTGGATTACGTGGTGGACTGGGTCGTGGACCAGGTGGTGGACAACCTGCCCCCGATAGTGCTGAGCCCAGCCATAATAGAGCAGACGCTGCCGGACACAACAATAACGGTGACGGCCACCGCCACGAACCTGGTGATCGACGAGACTGAGGCCCTGGTCACAGCCAACATCGAGACCAGCGGCATAGGGTCGTACGCCCCCTACATAGCCAACAAGAATCCCCTAAGCACGGAGGTCCATAAGCGGGACTGCGAGTGGGCTCACCGTATCAGCCAGAGGAACAGGGTCTACTACTGCAGCTTGGAGAAGGCCGTGGAGGACGGCTACGACGGGTGCGCGTACTGCCTGCCGGCGCACCACCACCGCTAACCCCCTTTTTTTAGTTTATTTGCAGACCCACAACCCCCTATGATCGCCCCGTAGAGGCACATGGGGGGCGAAGCAGGATCGGCCGACCTTAAAATAATGAGGTAGGCGCCTCCACCCGCATTCACAGGAGTCCTCTGCCCTGCAGGTAGCCTGGAAGCTCCCCGACGCTTCCCAGGACCACGTCCGGGCACGCGGCCTCGAGGCGCTGCACGCTCTGGGTGCCCGTGAGGACCCCCACCGTGACGGCACCAGCGTTGAGGCCTTCCTCTATCCCGTTGGCCGTGTCGTCCACCTTGACGACGGTGCGCGGCTCCTCGACGCCGTACTTCCGCATGGCATAAAGGATCATGGCGGGGTCGGGGCGGGAGGCCCCCACCTGCTCGCTGCACACCCAGGAATCGATGAGGTCCTTCCTGTCCCAGCCTAACCCATGAACGATGGCCTCCGCCACCTCCGCCGGGAAACCTGATGAGGCAACAACCTTGACGCCTCTGTCCTTGAGGAACCTGAAGGTCTCGGAGGCGCCCCTAATCTCCTTCACTCTCCCCGTATTCTCCCTGAGGGCGCCCAGGAACTGTGCGTATATCAGCTCAGCCTTGGTGCCACCCAGCTCCCTTATGACTGTCCACTTGTCGCGGCCCCTCTGCTCGTTGAGCACCTCCATGGGCACCGAGACGCCGTGGGCCCTGAAGGCGTCGTCGTAGCACTTCAGCACCAGGGGGACCCCGTCCACCAGGTCGTCCACGGTGGTGCCCGCCATGTCGAAGACCGCGAGCCTGACCCTAGCCACCTAGACCTCCTCCGCTATCTCTGAGAGGGGTTTCCTCCCGGTGCTGGCTGTGAAGCCCTGCTTGTCTGGGTAGCCCAGGGGCGTGACGGCCACCACGTGCTGGTCCTCGGGGAGCCCCAGAGCCTCCCGGACCTTATCGTTCTCGAAGTCGCCGATCCAGCACGTGCCCAGGCCCTCGGCTCTAGCCGCCAGCACAAGGTGGGTGAAGACGATGCTCACGTCCATCATAAAGCTCATCTCGCCCATGTAGCCGCCCCTGTTGAACGGTATCTTCCAGCCCACCGCGACGATGACCACAGGCGCCTTGGCGATCCAGGTCTGGCCGCGGCACGCCTCGGCCACCCGCCTCCTCTTCTCAGCGTCCCTGACCACGTAGAACTTCCACAGCTGCCTGTTGTGGCCGCTAGGCGCAACCCTGGCCGCCTCTAGGACCCGCCCCAGGGACGCCTCTGGCACCGGGTCGGCCCCGTAGCTCCTGATGCTCCTCCTGGTCTTGACGACGTCGTAGAACTCCATTTCACAGTGAATGTGCCTGGCCCATATTTAGGCTGTGCCTTCACCCGGGTAACTGCTATTAGTGCAGGGCTCACCTGTATTCACCGTGGGTACCTTGGCTTACTTTGAGGCCTTGAAGAAGTACACCGAGCTCGCGGGCCCCACGGGCTACGAGCAGAGGGTCCAGGAGGAGTTCACGAGGGACTTGGAGCCCTACGTTGAGAGCGTCCGCAGGACGAACGTAGGCAACGTGGTGGCCCGGGTCGGGGGCTCGGGCAGGAAGGTGGTGGTCTTCGGCCACGCCGACGAGCTTGCCTACCACGTCCTCAGCGTCACGGACGACGGGTTCCTCCACATCAGCAGGGGCCGGGCCGACAAGCTGTCCTACCCATACACCCTCGTCGGGCAGAAGGCCCTTGTCCTGGGGGACGCGGGAGATGTGAGGGGCGCCTTCGTGAGCCCAACGGGCCACGTCCTGGGGCCCGAGGAGCGGGAGAAGCCCTTGGAGCCGTGGGGCGTCCTGGTTGACATCGGCGTGGACGGCAGGGGCGACGTGGAGAAGATGGGGGTCCACGTCGGCTCCCCAATAATCTGGAACCCTGAGACAGAGATGCTGGGGGACAAAGTCTTCGGGAAGGCCATGGACGACAGGTTCACCCACCCTGTTATGGTGGAGCTAGCCAGGAAGCTCCAGGGCATGGAGCTGGGCTGCGACCTGTACCTCGCGTCGTCGGTCCAAGAGGAGATAGGGTGCAAGGGGGCCCAGGACCTGGCCCGGCTGGGCTTTGACGTGAGCCTCGCCCTGGACATCGGGATCGCGGGCGACTACCCCGCCCTGCCCAGGGACAGGATGCCCGTGAAGCTGGGCGGCGGCCCCGTCATAGTGTACAGGGACGCCAGCATAATCTACAACGTCGAGACCATCAGGGAGCTCAGGGGCGTCGCCGAGAAGAACGGCGTCCCCTACCAGCACGGCGTCTTCGAGCACTACGGCAGCGACAGCGCCAGCATGATGGCCGGCGGCGCCAGGCCCAACCTGCTCTGCGTGCCCTGCAGGTACAGCCACAGCCCCGTGGAGATGATACACATGGGCGACATGGAGAACCTCGTGAGATTGCTGTACCACTACGTCGTGGCATAGCCCCGAGGCACCTTCCACGCCGCCCCAGCTTCACTTCAGGCGCGGTCCCACGCGCCTATCAGCTGCTAAGCGAGTAGTCCAGGGCCGCCTCCACGTGGATTTCAACGGTGTCCAGCATGGGCAGGCGGCCGTCGCCCCGCCTCAGCAGCATGGGCAGCTCGGTGCACCCGAGGATGACCCCGTCCACCGGGTAGGCGTCAACGATGTCCAGCAGCCTCCCCCTGCTCTCGTCCCTTGTGACCCCTATCACCAGCTCATCGAAGACTATGCGGTCCACCTCGTCCTGCTCCCGCTCGCCGGGCGTCACCACGTGGATGCCGTGGCTCCGCCCCGCCTCCTGGTAGAAGGTTCCCTGCATTGTGAACCTGATGCCGAGGAGCAGAAGCCGCTTGAGACCCAGGCCCCTGGCCCTCAGCATCGTAGCCTCGGATATGCTCAGCACGGGGACCACTGCCCGCCGCGACACCTCGTCGTAGACGGCGTGGGGCGAGTTAGCGGCCATAACGACGAACTCGGCCCCTGCCGCCTCCAGGCCCCTGACCCCCTCCACGATGTAGCCGATGTACGCGGCCCTGTCCCCATTCTCGTGGTCGGTGAACCTCTGGAAATCCAGGCTGTAGACGACGACCTCGGGGTAGTGGTAGTCACCCCGCCTGGCGTAGTACTTCTCATGAATTAGACTGTAGTATCTGGCTGTGGACTCGTGGCTGATGCCACCGAGTACCCCTATCCGCTTCGCCATGTGCAGAGATGAGGAGCCCCGCCGATATGTCCCTACCGGGTGGTGAAGTACGCGGAGTACAGCTTGTCCATGACCTCGCCCTCGGGCGTCATGACTCCTATTACGAGCCGCAGGGTCTCGAACCGGGGGCCCGTCAGTTTCAGGGTGCTCCACCTGGTCTCCTTGAAGGCTAGGTTGAAGGGGGCGCTAAGGGCCTCGGCCCTCACGTTCCCGTCAAGATCCTCAAGGGCCACCCAGACCCTGTAGCCCTCCGCCGTAAGCCGCCCCTCGTTGGTGGACTTGACGTCGAGAGTCACCCTCTCGTTCCTTCTGGTGGCGGACCAGCTCTGGTAGACGTAGGGCGCATCCCCCACGGGGAACACCTCAGTGGCCTTGTGGTTGAACTCCGCCGGGACCTTGCCGATATCCCAGCCCTCGGTCGTGGTCTCCAGGTAGTAGTAGGTGACGTTGTCCACCGTCCAGTGGGCTCCCGTTGCGTCCACAGCAAGCCCGACAGCCATGTGGTTGGGCAGCAGGAGCAGCGACACCTGGTAGCCCATGGACTCCAGGAGGCTGGCCATGAGTATGCTGGTGTCCTCGCAGTCGCCCCCGCCGTCCGCAAGGGTCTCCAGCGGGTACTTGGGGTAGTCTCCCAGTCCACCTGACGGGGACTCTTCCACGTACTCGAGGCTCTGGACGAAGGACACGGCAAGCCCCATGACCTCCGGCTCGGTCAGGCCCTCCTCGACCCTGAATACCTCGAACTCCCTGGCCAGCACCGAGACGTATCCGTCGTCGTGGGGGTGAAGCACGTAGCCCCTGTAGTCTGTTGTAGTGTACCTTGCCTTGACGCTGTAGTAGCTGTACAGAGCCTCTGGCACGCTGACGCTGACCGATCTCTCCGCCCCCTCCCAGGTCCACGTGTACTCCTTCTCTATAACGGGAATTGAGCCTGGGGAAATAGGGAGCCCCCCGAACGCGGCCTCGTAGTCGCTCAGCAGGGACTCGTACTCGGACGTGAGCTGCTGGTAACGTTCCTGCAGCGTATCGTGCTCACCCACCAGCGTCTCGTAACCCTCGGACAGGCCGTCGTACTGGCTCTGGAGGGCGTGAAGCTGCGTCAGCAGCTCCTCGCGTTCGTCCATCAACGCGTCGAACTCGACGTCCAGGGCAGATAGGTCACCTTGGAGGCCTTCTACGGTGCCCTGCAGCCCCACTATCTGTGGGCCGAGCACCATGTAGATGTACGCGAAACCCGAGCCGCCGCCGAGGATGACGCCTATGAGTAAGGCTCCTATTGTCTTTGCGCTCAAGACAGGCTTCAAGGCGTCGTACCGCTATAAAGGAATATGCCGGGTGGGTATGGAGCCCCGCTACATGCCGAGGCCGGGCATCCTGTACCGCTTCTCCCACTCGGCCCTCATGGCGATGTCCTTGGGGTCCCTGAGGTGGTCGCTGCAGACGACGCCGTCCAGGTGGTCAATCTAGTGCTGCAGGAGCTCGCTCATGCCGTCCCTGAAGGTCTCCGTATGCTGGCCGCCCAACTCGTCCGCGTACCTGACCCTGATGGCCGTGTTCCTCGTTATCTTGACGAAGAAGGCGGACTCCAGGCTGAAGCAGCTGTCCCAGACTTGGAAGGTCTCGGGGCTCCTCCACTCGATCACCGGGTTCACCAGGTAGAAGCGGCGTTCAGGCGTCTGGACGTAGACGAGCCTGAGGGGGTGCCCGATCTGGGGCGCCGCTATGCCCCTGCCCATCCCGTAGACCTCCTGGTGCCTCGTCAGGGTGTCCCGGAGGTCAGCCAGAAAAGGCTTGAGTCCCTCGAAATCAGTGACCTCGGCTGACCTCTCCCTCAGCCTCGGATCCCCGAGGAGGACCGTGTCTCTGACAACCATGGCTGACCCATGGGCACCGGGGGATATAACCTGACGTATGCGTAAACGATTTAGTGAGGGGGGGCTAATCCAAGTCATGGACCCAGTCCCGTTCTACCAGGTGGATGCCTTCACCGAGACGCCCTTCAGAGGCAACCCCGCGGCCGTCTGCTTCATGGGCACAGGCCTTCAGGACGACCTGTACCTGGCCATCTCGGCGGAGATGAACCTGAGCGAGACGGCCTTCGCTGAGCCTGAGGCACAGGGCGTCTACAGGCTCAGGTGGTTTACACCCAAGAGGGAGGTGCCCCTCTGCGGGCACGCCACCCTTGCCCTCGCCCACGTGCTCTTCAACGAGCTCGGGTACGGCGGCGACAAGATAACGTTTAGGACGGCGTCGAGCGAACTACACGCGTACAGGGATCGGCGCGGCGTCCTCATGGACTTCCCCCGCAACGACCCCAAACCCCTCGCCCCCATAAAAGGGATACTGGACGGCCTGGGAGTCGAGGACATCCTGGGCTTCCAGTACAGCGACACCAACCAGAAGCTCCTAGTGGAACTCGGCTCCGAGGAGCAGGTGCGCTCCGTGAGCCCCGACTTCAAGGCGCTCATGGCCGTCGAAAACACCTTGGGGTGGAGAGGCGTCATAGCCACCTCCCGGTCTGCCGAGTACGACTTCGTGTCCAGATACTTCGCGCCCTGGATGGGCGTGGACGAGGACCCCGTCACGGGCTCGGCTCACACGGTCCTCGGCCCCTACTGGGCCGGGAAGCTGGGCAAGGTCAGCTTGAAGGCGTACCAGGCGTCAAGGAGGGGCGGCGCCCTCCACGTGGAGCTACAGAACGACCGGGTGAACATCGTCGGGGGCAGCGTGACGGTGATAAGGGGCTCCCTGAGCCTCTAGCCCCGAAGCAGCTTGAGCACTGTCTTAACCGCGGAGACGACGATACAGACCCCCAGGACCACCAGGCTCATTATCGAGGCGGCCTGCAGCGTGCCGGCCATGGGCAGCTTCATCCCGATCACGGTCTTGTACTCCCTGAAGACATAGTCCAGCGTCACGTAGAGGCCGTTCACAGCGCTGGCCCCAGCAAGGGCGATGAACGTTGCCCCCCAAAGCCTCCTCTCCCCGGACAGGTCCAGGAGGGTGGCCGTGTGGCAGGGCTGTGGCTTAGGTTGCTCCCGCGGCTCCTCTTCGAGTGAGGAATGAGCCTCGGCGGAGCTTCTTCGGACTGTTCCTTCTTCTCGGGTAGCCTGACTCTCAGGTTCCTCAGCCTTCCCAGGCTCAGCCCCCTCAGGGCGTCCAGGGGGCTTTTACGGCTCGGCTTCTCCTGGGCGGGTTCATAGTCGTAGTCGTCGTCTTCCGGCGGGGCCTCGACCTGCTTCACGGGTTGGGGCGCTCTGGTGCTCCGGTTCATGTAGATGATCATGAAGGCTGTCCAGAGCGGGATCAAGTCCCCCAGTAGCAGCACCCAGTTCAATGCGACCTCTGAGACACGGCGGACTCGTTTAAACCCTTATGGAGCGTTGTTAGTGATTCCCATTCAGTCGGGGCATGACCGATGCCATCATATAATTACCGGGTCGAGGACTGGGCCCCGCCCGGTCACCTGGCGAGGGTCCCGAGGACGTCGAACTGCATCTCCCTGGGCTCTCCCAGCAGCCTGACCCTCCCCGACAGCTCCGGGCTGCCCTGCACCTCACGGGCGAGGCTCTCGCTGATCCAGATGCGCCCCAGCTCCTGGGTATTCTTGATCCGGACCACCCTCGCACCCGCGGGGTCCACGGGCCCGCATATCCGTATCGCGGTGGCTATGGCGTCCCTATCGCTGGGCAGGAAGGGCGGTATCTTCCCCGTCTCGCCGCTGCCCTGGGTGAGGCAGTTCACGTAGGTCTGCTGGTGGTCGATCCTGGCCGCGGCCCGGGCAGTGGTGAGGTCCGCGAGTCCTATGCCTATGGCGTTGCCGTGGGTCTCCTCGGAGAGGTCCAGGACCACGATCTTGCCCACCCTGGGGGCCCTGAGGTCAGACTCGCCGGGCATCCAGAACCTGCCCGTCACGTTGGTGTCCATGCCGACGCCGCTGATGTTCTTCCCGATCTCCTCCACGATGAGCACATCCACGTCCATGAAGGGTATCCGGGGGAGCAGCTCCTTAGCCGTCTCCAGGAGCCCCTTCTCCTCCTCCATGAACTCCCCGGGCAGAAGCGCCTTCACCATGGCCGTCTCGTGGCGGGCGTTCTCCAGCACGGCGAGGCCCATGACCACGTTGGTCTTCTCGGCGATGAGCCTCCCCGCCTCAGGCATGATCCTGTGGTATCCGTTGTACTTGTGCCAGTGGATCATCTCGGCGCCCTTCTGCTTCCCCAGGCCGATGGCCAGCATCTTCAGGAGCCCGCTCTCGATCTCCCCCTTGAAGTCGGTGTGGGGCTTCACCCTGCCCACCACGAGGATGCCGTCGGCCCGGAGCGCGAGCCTGTCCAGGTAGACGGTGACGCCGCCGTCCAGCGTCCCCACCGGGTCCACCTCCATGCTGGACCTTATGGGCGCCCCCACCGCCTCCTCGGTGACCCCCAGGCTGCACAGCACGTCCACCTGGCCCTCAGGCGTGGAGCCCCCGTGGCTGCCCATGGCGGGCACGATGAAGGGCTCCCCTCCGGTCTTCCTCACCTCCTCGACGACCGTCGCCAGTATCCCGGCTATGTTGGCTATGCCCCTGCTGCCGGCAGTGACGGCTATGCTCTGGCCTTTCCCGATCCTCTCCTTCAGCCCCTTCTTGGCCAGCTCCTGCCTTATCTTTTTCCTGTAGTCCTCTAGGGTGGGCTGGTCGAAGACCTGCCGCGCCTCAACCATCCTGGGTAGACTCATGGTCCTCTACTCCCCTCGATCCTTCTCCAGCCGCTTGAATCTTTCCCGCGCTCCGGCCATCTGTACGGCTACCTGTATGGCCTCCTTGAGGCTCTGAGGGTTGGCGGTCCCCTCCCTCCTCCCAGCCTTGCCGTAGGCGGTGCCGTGGTCTACGCTGGTCCTGATGAAGGGGAGGCCGACGGTGATGTTCACGCCGGCCATGTCACCCCACTCCCCGGCCGCCTCGTCCCACCTGAACCCGGCCAGCTTCACGGGTATGTGACCCTGGTCGTGGTACATGGCCACCACTACGTCGTAGAGGCCTCCCAGGGCCTTCCCAAAGACTGTGTCGGGGGGCACCGGCCCCTCAACGTTGAGGCCCCTCATCTTCACCTCCGCTATGGCCGGCCCGATCCTGGTCCTCTCCTCGTCGCCGAAGAGGCCGCCGTCGCTGCTGTGCGGGTTCAGCCCAGCCACGGCGATCCTCGGGGCCTCTATGCCCAGCTTCCGGGCCGCGTCGTAGGCCACCTCGATGGTGGCCACGATCCTCTCCTTCGTGATCCTCTCCGGGACGAGCCTCAGGGGTATATGGGTGGTGACGTGGACCACCCTCAGGCACCCGGATATGAGCATCATCGCGTAGTTCTTCACGCCGGCCTTCTCCGCGAGGAGCTCCGTGTGGCCCGGGTACGCGTAGCCGCCCATGTTCATGGCCTCCTTGTTGAGCGGCGCCGTCACGATGGCGTCCACATCCCCGGCCAGCGCCATGTCCGCTGCCCTCAGAACGTACTCCACAGAGGCTCTTCCCGCCATGGCCTGGGGGACTCCCATGACCAGCCTGTCCGGGTCGATGTTAGCCAGGTCCAGCAGGTCTATAGCCCCGTGCCTGTACTCCGCCTCCGCTAGCTCCCTGACCTTGTGGACCGACAGACGCGACTTGGCGACCTCGATCCCCATCCGCATGGCCGAGCCGTCCCCCACCACCACGGGCCTGCACGCCTCGTAGACCAGGGGGTCGCTCAGCGCCTTGGCTATGATCTCGGGGCCTATGCCGGCCGGGTCCCCCATGGTTATCGCTATCAGCGGCCTCATGCGCTCAGCCTCTTCAGGTGTTTCACCGCCTCCACCAGGGCGTCGCCGGAGCCGAAGCCCCCCGCCTTGGTCACAGCCCTGAGCCCGTTGGACAGGGTCAGGACCGGGACGCCGGGCTGGGCCTCCCCCGTGATCTCCACGCTCTCGACCCCGAGCCCCTTGAACACGGCCAGCGCCGTGGCGCCCCCCGTGAGCACCATCCCTGATAGCTTGTGCCTCTCCACCAATTTTACTGTAATCTCCGAGAGGCTTTCCACGACCCTTTTCTCAACCTGATTCTCGCTCAGCCCCATGCCTCCGCCCAGCCTCCTCGTCACCTCCACCTTCCCCGCGTCAGGTGCAGACACGAGCGCCACGTGCATCTCTGAGGACAGCGCGCCCTCAGCTCTCACCAGAGCCTCGTCCGTGGCCCCACCTCCCCTCAACAAGCTGACAGTGTCCAGGTTCACCTGTGTCGCCCCCAGGCGTTCCACGAGGCTCCGCACTTGCTCTCTGGACAAGGAACGGGTGCTGCCGCACACTGTTAAGGCGGGCCGGGGAGCCCTTAAGCCCAGGCCCTCAGGAAGCTCCGAGGCCAGGCCGGCGGAGCCACAGAACACCATGACGGGGAGCCCCGCCGCGGCCAGGAGGTCCCTCTC
Organism: Candidatus Bathyarchaeota archaeon RBG_13_60_20; assembly: GCA_001775965.1. Classification (GTDB taxonomy): domain Archaea; phylum Thermoproteota; class Bathyarchaeia; order TCS64; family TCS64; genus RBG-16-57-9. The sequence continues at coordinate 14,999 of MEZG01000062.1, forward strand.
CGCCTCCGCGTCGATGACCACCACGCCGTAGCCCCCATCCCGAAGGGCCCTGAATTCCCTGTGTAGGGCGTCGCGGCTCCTCACGTCCCGGAGGGGAATGTGCGCCGCTTTTCTGCGCGTCTGGGCCCCCATGATTTCAGGGATGTATGAGCTGGGCAGCGCAACCTCGGACGCGTACTCAGTCTCCTGGAGCGGGGCATCATTCACGTAGACGCAGCCGCCACGGGTCACCCTACCGTTGGACGGGTAGGCTGGGGCCACCACGGCGACGGGGCTGCCTGTTGCCTCCATGACGGCGTCAAGCTCGGCCCCCACGTTACCCCTGAGGGTCGAGTCCACCTTCTTATAAAATACCTCGCAGAGGCTGGACAGCGCCTCCGACGCCTCCCGGACCTTCCGGCGGGCCAGCTCCGGCTCGTCGCCCCGGGAGTCTGTGTTCACCACCATGACGTCTGCCGACCCCCTCAAGCCGCTCAGCCTGTCCATGGTCGGGGCCACCTCCACACTCAGGCCCCACGCCTTGAACTGGACGCCGGTGTCCAGTGCGCCGGTCAGGTCGTCGGCCACGACGGCTATCCTCAAGTCTCCTCAGTGATGTTCTAGTCGTCCCGACAGTTTAACAGCTTTCACGTAGCCAATGAAAAAGAGGGAAGGGAAGGCTGCCCCTATTTGGCCTTCTTCCCACTGAGGTAGGCCGCCATCGGGAGTATCACGCACATGAAGAAGGCTGAGGCCAACCGGGTCCCCGCGTCCACGCCCCAAGTAGGAATCATCACCAACTCGTTGACGGCTACCGCCAACACGGCCACGGCGACTACTACCGGGGCTGCCCTGTGCATGCCGGCCCCTCCGCCCTTCACGTGGGCGAAGTAGGCGGCCCCGATCGCGGTTACCGCGATCCCCACGGCTCCTATTACCCAAACACTCATTCTTTTTCACCTCCTTCCTCGTCGTCCCACGTAAACAACCCGTCTATGGTAGTGCCCAAGGCCACGGCAACCTCGTGGGCCAGCTTCAGGGACGGGTTGTACTTGCCGGCCTCCAGGTAGACTATGGTCTCCCGCCTGACCTTGACCAGCCTGGCCAGGTCGGCCTGGGTCATGTCGTGGCGGGCCCTGAGCTCCCTTATCCTGTTCCTCATAGCCTCACCTAGAGGTCTTCCCTGCGGCCGAAGTAGGTGTTCAGGGCGATGTAGGCGACGCCCATGAGTATGACAGCGGAGTTGATGACGGGCATGGAGCCCAACTCATCAAGCCCCTGGAACTCTATTCGGAATATGTTGTAGAAGTTCAGGAGGATCAGGTACCATGAACCCAGGTGGAAGGCCACGGTGGCGGCCCTGCCCTGTATCCTGGCAGTCCTCTCGTCCTGGAGGGCGAAGCCACTCCTCCTCTCCTTGACGGTTCTCCACAGCGTGTATGCGCCGATAGCGACGATGAGCACGGCTATGAGGGGCAGTGCCGTTGACCAGATGGTTTCAGCCATTCCTTTTTTCTCCCATGTTAGCCATTTACCACATATTGTGGTATACATCTAACATTGTGTTAGAACTACATAACATGATCTATTTAAGGTTAGCGTGGCGCAACACACATTCCTGGTAGGCGCTCCCACCTACGACGAAGACGCCTCACACAAGGGGCCAGCAACACCCCAGAAAAACGCTTATTCCCTGTAGAGGGAATAAGCCAAGCCTTAGAAAACACGGATTACCGCCCGTACTTAGCAGACCAGCTAACCCTCCTCCACCAACCCGAACCTCCTATAGAGCTCCATGTAGCGAGCCATCAACAGGGGCCTCAGCCGCGCCTCGAGCCTGTGCCTCTCATTCCTTATCCGCTTCTCCTCCTGAACAAGCCTCATGATCCTTTCACGCAGCTCCCTCTCCTCATCTGCCGATTAGACGACGCCCACATTAAACCACGAGCGCCGAAATCCCCTTAAGAATACTGTCACCGCCGCATGAAAGATGAGCTTTTATGGCGTCCAGGTGAACCTAGTATCATGCTGAAGCAGGTCATCGAGGTCATGGACCTCCTCGACAGCGCCCAGATAACGGGCTCCCAGGTATCAGAGTATCTGAAGAAGCGGGGCATCCAGGAGGTCTCCGTTAAGAAGATCAAAGGCGAGAAGGGGGGCACCGACTTCATCAAGATCAAAGTGCCCGGCACCCGGGGAAAGACCGCGGGAAGAGGCGCGCCCACCCTGGGAGTAGTAGGTAGACTAGGGGGCATAGGCGCACGCCCCGAGCAGATTGGGCTAGTATCCGACGCCGACGGCGCGGTGACCGCCCTGTCGGTGGCCCTGAAGCTGGCTGACATGCAGGCCAAGGGCGACAGGCTGCCAGGCGACGTCATAGTGGCCACCCACATCTGCCCGGACGCCCCCACGCAGCCACACAAGCCAGTCCCCTTCATGGGAAGCCCCGTGGACATAGCCACCATGAACCGGCACGAGATGGACCCCGAGATGGACGCCGTCCTCAGCATCGACACCACCAAGGGCAACAGGATCGCCAACTGGATGGGCTTCGCCATCACGGCCACCGCCAAGGAGGGCTGGGTCCTGAGGGTCAGCGACAGCCTCCTCGATGTTATGGAGACCGTTACCGGGCGCCCACCCCGGGTGTGCCCCATAACCACCCAGGACATCACCCCATACGGCAACGGCATACACCACCTCAACAGCATAATGCAGCCCGCCACGGCCACGGACAAGCCCGTGGTAGGAGTAGCCATAACGACGGAGGTGCCGGTCCCCGGCTGCGGGACCGGAGCAAGCCACCCCACGGACATCGAGATGGCCGCCAGGTTCTGCCTGGAGGTCGCCAAACAGTACGGGAAAGGGGTGTGTAGCTTCTACGACGAGTCTGAGTGGGCCAACATCAAGGCCAGGTATGGCCCCCTCAAGCAACTGCAGACCCTGGGAAACCAGGGCGCCCAGTGACCACTCCATGCTCGGGGTATTTATATTCACCCAGAAGCCAATATTAACCCGGTAGCGATGTACAAGAAGATACTGGTAGCCTTCGACGGCTCGGAGCCCTCAAGGAACGCCCTGGACCACGCCGTCAGCATAGCCAACAAGTGGAAATCGGAGCTCAGAATACTGTCAGTGGTGCCCCGGGTGATGATGCCCGTGTTCCCGGATGAGGGGTTCGGCGCCGCCCCCATAACCGCGGCCCAGGACATGAGCGACTACCAGGAGAAGATGAAGAACATCTACGCGAAGAGCCTCCAAGAGGCGGAGGAGGACATCAAGGAGGCGTTCCCAGACCTAAAGGTCTCAACGTACCTCATGGAGGGCAGACCCTCAGGCATCATAGTCGAGGAGGCCGAGAAGGAGAACGCGGACCTCATAGTGATAGGCAGCCGCGGCCTAGGCGGCATAACCGGCTGGATACTGGGCAGCACGAGCCGCCGCGTCGTGGAGTCCTGCACAAAGCCCATCCTCGTGGTAAAGAACCCCCAGTGACGGGGCAACCCTTTTTCACGCGCAGACGCAGTGCTACGGGATACCATGGAGCCTCTGGAAGCGCTGCGCGAGGCAGGCCGGATAGCGGCCAAGGTCCGGGACACGGTCGTCAAGGAGGTGAGGCCCGGCGCAAGGGTGATAGACCTCTGCGACAGGACTGAGGCTCTGATCCGGGAGCTGGGCGCCCAGCCCGCGTTCCCAACCAACGTCGACATCGACCAAGTCGCGGCCCACTACTGCTCCCCCCTGGGCGACACATCCACCGTGCCTGAGCGCTCCCTCGTCAAGCTCGACGTGGGGGTGCACGTCGAAGGCTACATAGCGGACACGGCCATCACCGCGTGCTTCGACCCGGGGCTAAGGTACCTCGTGGAGGCGGCCGAGGCAGGCCTGAAGGCAGCCATGAACACCATGAGGCCGGGGATAAGCGCCAGCGACGTCGGCTCAGCCATTGAGCAGGCCATCAGGGGCCGGGGGGCCAAGCCGATCAGGAACCTCACCGGGCATAAGCTTGCACGGTACGTGGTGCACGCGGGTGAGAGCATACCCAACGTGGCCGGCCACGATTACCACGTGCTGGCCGAGGGCGAGGTCTACGCGGTGGAGCCCTTCGCCGTACCGCCCACCGCGGAGGGGCTCGTCATGGACGGCCCCCAGAGCAACATCTACAGGTTCATGAAGAAGAGGAGCCTGGAAGGCGAAGCCAAGAGGATGCTTAAACACGTGCAGGAGCAGCACAGGACGCTGCCCTTCGCGTCAAGGTGGGTCATGCGTGGCTTCCAGACGCCCACCGCAGCAGGGTCCTTCAGCCAGCTCCTGAGCGCCAAGTGCATAATGAGCTACCCTCAGCTCGTCGAGAGGTCGAGGGCCAAGGTGGCCCAGGCCGAGCACACCGTCATACTGACCAGCGACGGGTGCGAGATCACCACGGCGTAGCTACTTCTTCTCCTCTTTCCGGGTGTGGATGGCGGTGATAACCATCTGCCCGTCGCACCGGGTGCAAGGCTCGTCGCGCTTGAAGATGTAGTCGCCGCGCTGGAAGCTCCGGACCCGCTTGAGGTTGCACTGGGGGCACTCCAGGGTCGTGATCACGTCGACCTTCTTCGGCTCAAGGGACTCCTTGGCGGTCGGCTTGGCCCTGAAGAAGCTGTAGCCTATGGCGATGAAGCCGCTGGCGCCGATGACCAGGTACATGAAGGCCGTCTCGATCTCCTGATCGCCGTACGCCCTGAAGCCCATGTAGAGGCTGACAAGGGCGAGGGCTCCAACCACGATCATGGCGGCCAGGGTTATCCAGTTCTGCGCTGCTCCGCCCGCTATAGGCGTCGTGCCGCTCATCCGCTTCATTGAGCCACCCCCACGGTGTTGCCGATGCCAGCCACCACCACGGTGTCACCCACCTTGCTGTAGTCGAGTATGATGCCCTTCACCGACGCGATGGCCTTGTCGGTGGCCTCGAAGAGGGGCTGGACGAGAGGCGCCACGACGTGCTCCATGCCCTGCTTGATGGCGACCGCGTACAGGGGCACGTTGTGCTCCGTAGCGATGAGCTCCATCTTGTACTTCTCGACGCCGGGGCCCCCTATGGCGGCGCCCACGCCCTCGGCGATCTCGCCCACCTGCTCCCCCTCAAGCATCCCGGCGGCGTCAACTGTGATTAGCATGGTGACCTTGCCCTTGTACTCGTTAAGGAGGTTAACTACGGCGTCGCCGGGCATCCCGACGCTGCCGCCGGGGCCCTTAGCCTTCGTAACCACGACGTGCCTACCCTCGTACTCTATCTCGGCGGCCACCATCTCCTTGGCCACGTCCCTCGTGGGCGCGCCGTTGATGAGCTTGGCGGCCACTATGGCGCCGACGCTGTCTCCTATGGGTATGCCCTCCTGGAAGGCCTGGAGGGCCGAGCTGTAGGCATCGATCTGTTGGATGATCATGGGCAGGATCATGTGTATCTGCATGATGATGTAGATGTTCATGGTCTTCTTGCCGAGGAGGTAGTAGTGCCTGATGACCTTGTAGAAGACGTTCAGGGCCAGGGAGGCCTCTAGGAGGTTCTCGATGTTGTTGCGCTCAGACTCGGTGGCATTGGGCGCCATGACCTCCACCTCCTTCTCGAAGGTGAACTCCCTCACGTCAAGTATCTTCCCCAGCTTCTGCACAATGCCTGCCGGGTCCATGCCGACCGGCTCTATCAGGAAGTGCTCCATGAACCGCTCCACCATCGGCGTGGGGTCCTTCTCGGGCTTGCCGATCTCCTTAATCGTCTTGATGGACGCCTCCTTGCCGTCGTCTCTGAGGCCCTTAATCTTTCGGAGGGTGACCTCGATTTGGCGAAGCATGGTCATGGCCTGGATGCGCTGTGCGTAGAAGAGGTAGATGATGAAAGCGAAGCTGAAAAGAGTCTGCAGTATCACCTGTATCTCGTTCTCAGGCTGCCCTAACTGCCCCAGTAACTGAAACATTGAATCACTGCAGTTGAGAATAGACTATACGTTATAAATGT
>MEZG01000063.1:0-132 GCA_001775965.1 Candidatus Bathyarchaeota archaeon RBG_13_60_20
CTACGAGTACCTACCCAAGCTCCTGGGCGAGGGCGCGGTGAAGGTGTCCAGAAAGATCGGGAGGGCTGAGCTATACGCGTTGAACCCGGAGTCCCCCGTCGTTAGATGCTTCATGAAACTTGAAGAGGAACT
>MEZG01000063.1:524-1763 GCA_001775965.1 Candidatus Bathyarchaeota archaeon RBG_13_60_20
AAAGCGTTCAAGCCCACCACCTTCTGGACCTCCGAGTCGCTGTACCCGTGGCCCACCATCCACCGCGCGATGTTCACGAACTCACTGGGATTCTCAAGCCCCCGCACATAGCCAGGGTCCACCACGCCCCCAGGCACCTCAGGCTCCTCAACGACCCTGCCACCCTTCCTCCTGTGGTGGGCGATCCTCCTGGGGAACCAGACCTTGTAAAGCTCCTGGTGGGCCCCATACAACGTGTCGGGTCCGCAGCCCACGTGGTCCACTCCCATGACCTCGATGCAGTACTCCAGGCACTCCATATAGCTCTCGATGCTGCCCACTGGGTTCTTCCTGGTCCTCAGGCCGCGCCCGGCGCCTCCGACGCCCAGGAGCCCGCCTCTCTCGGCCAGGGCGTGCAGCACCTCGTCCCCCGTGGTGTGGCCCACAGCTACCGCGGCTGGCCCGCTGTGGCTGTTATATATGGGCTCGCCGCTTGCCTCGATGGCCTCAAGGGCGGTGCGGTCGTTGGTGTGGCCCACATCCACCATCATCCCCAGCCTATTCATCCGCTTCACCGCGTCGTACCCGAAGTCCGTCAGCCCCGAGTCCTTGAAGGTCTCGCCCATACCGCCGCCCAGCATGTTAGACTCGCTGTAACAGACCCCCATGCTGCGCACCCCTAGCCCATAGAGCACGTCGATCCTGTCAAGCTCGTTCTCGATGGGCGTCGCCGACTCCAGGGCCAGCACCAGGGCCACCCTGCCGTCCCTGTGAGCATCCCGGATGTCCTTAACCGTCCTGCAGTGGACCACCATCCCCTGGTGGGCCAGGTCGCTTAGCCTGATGCCTATGTCGTGCACCACGTCGCCCCACTTCCACCCGCTGTAGCTGGTCACGTACGCCATGCCGTCCATCATGTTGTCGAAGACGCAGTCCAGGTGGCTCGTGCTCAGCGCCTCGTACGCGGTGAACTGGCGGCCCAGGCGGTGCATCTCCGGCACGTCCCCCATGTCCTCTGGCCACAGCACCGGGTGCTCGTGGAGGTCCACCAGGACGCTCCTCTCCAGAAGCCCCGCGAGCCTGTCCTCCTCGCCCCCCGATAGTGGTACAAGGTAGGGCTCCACCCTGGGGTGCCCCGCCAGCCTGAACTCCTTGTAGTCGAACCCGGGCTCCAGGTACCCGAAGGCCCTGTAGCCGTCGTAACGCTTCAACCCGCCCATAAACCCTCACAGAATCCTTGCCCCAGACGCTTAAAACATG
>MEZG01000063.1:1780-2728 GCA_001775965.1 Candidatus Bathyarchaeota archaeon RBG_13_60_20
ACGTAGACAAGTGCAGCAAGGAGGAACAGAAGCAGGCCATGGAAGACCTCAAACACAGGAACGCCCACATCGCGTTCCCCGCCATAATCATCAACGACGCGACCCTCATCACCGGGTTCAAGAAGGACGCCCTGGCAGAGGCCCTGGGCCTATGACCACCCTGGACAAGGTGCGAAGCAGGGCGGAGCAGGACGCCAAGAGCAGGGGCATGTTCCTCACCCCAGACCAGAAGCTCCTCGGCAATCTCTTGGAGGGGCTCAGGGAGAATGAGGACAGGTACGGGTACCCCTCCTGCCCCTGCCGCATCGCCAGCGGCGCCTTCGACGCGGACCGCGACATCATCTGCCCCTGCGACTACAGGGACCCCGACGTGGCCGAGTTCGGCACCTGCTACTGCAGCCTCTACGTGGACAAGGACGTCCACGAGGGCAGGAAGGAGGCCAAGCCCATACCGGAGAGGAGACCGGATGAGAAGCAGCTGAGAGGCCTAGGCCTCACAGAGGAGGCGCCCAAAGCCGCCGCCAGCCCTGGGGGCGAAGCGACGGGCAGGAGGCTCCTCTACTGCAAGCAGTGCGGATACGTGGTCTTCAGGGACGAGCCCCCCTACGTGTGCCCCATATGCAGGGCCAAGCGGGAAATGTTCGAGGAGATCATCCCCACCCAGGGGTACCTCACCCGCAGGCTGCCCTGACTACTCCTCTTCAACGACCACGGCGGTGCCCGTCGCCGATATCACCACGACGCCCAGTTGCATCCCGATGTCGCTGGACTCCAGGTCCAGTCCCACGATGGCGTTGGCCCCCAGGTCCATGGCCTTGCGCCTCACCCTGCTGATGGCGTCGGCCCTCGCCTTCTCCAGCTCGCTGGTGAACGCCGTGACCTCGCCGCCGAATATGGACTCGAACCCGGCGATGAACTTGCCCAGGAACCCCCTGGTGCGCGGCGTCA
>MEZG01000063.1:2913-7052 GCA_001775965.1 Candidatus Bathyarchaeota archaeon RBG_13_60_20
GCATTATGTCCTCCTCGGGGTAGCTGACCACGACCCGGTAGTCCTCGCCGCTGTGGACGGCCTTGACAGCGTACGCGTGGTTGCCCCTCAGCAGCACGAGGCCGTTCGCCGGCATGCCGTAGGCGAGGGGGTGCCCGTTATCGATGTTTACACGCAGCGTCGATCCAGGGCAGTGGAACTCCTTTGAGCCCAGCTCCTTAACGGTGTTCTGCACGGGGACGCCCAGCTTCTCTGCGGCGAACTCGCAGCTCTCGTTGAGGCAGAGGAGGGTGCCCCCCTTCTCTACCCACTCCCTGAGCTTCTTGACCCCCTCCTCGCCGATTCCGGTCCTGTACTCGGGGGGGAGGACCGGGGCGGTCACGGAGCCTTTGAACCGCTTCTCGTAGTACTCCTCCACCTTCTCGCCTGTGATGAGGGCGGGGGGGTCGCTGGGTAGGATGAGTACGTCGATGCCTTCCAGCCCCTCCCTGACCTCCTTGTCCCTGACGGTGGCGTACTCGAAGCCGTACTGCTCCAGGAGCCACCTGGTCCAGCCTTCGTCCGTATTGCCACCCCAGTAGCGCTGGTAAACGGCGACCCTGAGGGGCCTTACGGGCCGGTGGCTGAAGCCGGGCTCCTCTTCCAGCCCCGTGAGCCTGAGGCCTGCTTCCCTTGCCGCCTTTCCAAGCGCCCGCTCCTTGCCCTGGGGAGGGACGTAGAAGCTGCCCGCGGGCAGCTTAACCCCCTTGACCTCCGCGTCCCCTGTGACCCTGTGCACATGGACGCCGGCCCTGTGGAGGGCGTTGAGGGCCTTGAAGCTGTCGTTGATCCTGCCGTCGAAGACGTGGCCGTGCCCGGACTTCTCCACGGAGCCCTTGGGCGGCTCCATGGGCGGCGCGGCTCCGAACCGGCCCTCGGGCATGCGCCCGGCCTCAACGACCCTCACCCCCTTGAACTCGGCCATGGTCTGGGTTGCGAAGTCGTAGTTCATCATGGGCGAGCCGTCAGGCGCCCTGACCCATGGGCTGTCTCTGTAGACGGTCCTGCTGAGGAGGCTGAGTATGAAGGGCCTCGCCGTCTGGCCGCTGAACACCACGTGGGTGCCCCTGGGGTAGACGGCCTCGCCGACCCTGAAGTCGGCCTCGGCCACGTGCACCTCGACGCTCATGTCCTGGAGCGTCCTGAGGAGCCTGAGCGCCGTGTTGGGGTCGGCCTGGTCCGGCGTGAACAGGAACGCGTACGGCGGCTCCGACCTGCCCCTCTCGGCCGCCCTCCTAGCCTTCGCCACCATGTTCCTGAGGATCATCTCCCTGTTGTTGGCGGCCACCTCCAGGGTGGCCACGGCGGCGGACATCTGGCCCCTGAGTACGTCGCTGAGGCGCCACCAGCCGCCCCTCCACGGGTCGTTGAAGTTGACGGAGGCCCTGTACTCGGGCCGGCCCCTGGGGTGGGGCTGCAGCTGGTGGTAGTGGACGTAGACGGGGGTGGCGCCCTTGACGCTGGCCGACTCGGTGAACATCCCGCAGATGCCGAACCAGGGGAATACGAGGCTGAACCCGGGCATGAAGTCGGCGGGGAAGACGGCGGCCTGCTCGACGCCGCTGATGCCCTCCGACGCCATCCTGACGGCCATCTGGGCCCCGTAGTGCTTCTGCTCGGTCCAGACCAGGGGGTCGGCCACCTCGTTGACGGGGTTGCTGTTGGGGGGTATGAAGAACCTGGACCCGTAGAAGCCCATCTGGTGGTGGTCCACGTACGCCTGGGGGAACCACTCCCTCAGCAGCACCCTGTTCATGATCCGGGTCTCCTCCTGGGTCAGTGTCAGGGCGTCCCTGTTGTTGTCGTGGCCCACGTACTTGTGGTAGAGCCACGGCAGGCCGCAGCCCTCGTACTCTGTGCCCAGGTTCTTCTCGTACCAGTCCACGGTCATGACCTGGCCGTCGGGGTTGGCGCATGGGAAGAGGAGCAGCACCACGTTGTCCCTGATCCTCCGCGTCAACTCGTCCTCCGACGTGGCCAACCTGTAGGCGAGGTCCGAGGAGACCTGGGTGCCGCCCACCTCGCTGGCGTGGATGCTCATGGTCATGGCCACGACGGCCTTGCCCTCGGCGATGATCCTCTCCAGCTCGGTCTCCGAGGCCCCGTCTGGGTGGCTCACCGTCCAGCTCTCCCCCCGTATCCGGTCCAGCCCCCCAAGGTTCTCGGGGCTGCTGATGTACGCGAGGAGCATGGGCTGCCCCTCGGTGGACTTACCCACCTCCTCGACCCTGACCCGGTCTGAGGCCCCGTCCAGGTACCAGAAGTACTCGACGATCCGGTCCCAGCGGACGAGCCTCCTGTCCGTCCCAGGCTTGAAGCCGTAGAACTCCTCCGGGGTCTTCAGCTTGGCGCTCAACTTTATCACAGCATCTGTCGCCCAATCATTATATAAGGTAGAGCGCCGAGCCACGCGGCCCCGGTTTGTCTCTGCGCCGGTGGCTGTCCGACCAACATTGGCTGTATCTCCCACGCGTCCGGGCTGGCTCATCTATTATTTATGTGTCTTTATCCGTCCCCAGTTGTACTGTGCTTGCGCTTTTTGCTTATATAGTTTATATACAGGAAGTCCCTTAATATAGAGAACGTTATGAAGTTTGTCCAGCTGAAGACCGTCAGAGACATAGTCATGCTTGTCGCCTCCTCCCCGGCGTCCAACGTCGTTCAGCACCTGGAGGTCGGCGGCGGGCACCTCTACTTCGTCATAGGCGGTACCTTGAGCGAGGTTTTCCTGTACTTCGTTAAAACGGCGGAGCCCCTCGATGGCAGCTTCATAACCTACAACAGCTACACGGGGGATATCGGATTCAGCGGCAAGGTGGCGAGCGAGCCCAACGTGAGCACCTTCCCCGTGGTAGAGATACAGAACCAGGACCTCCTGCCAACAGAGATGCTGGTTAAGGTAAGTAAACTATAGAGAGTCATCTGGAGTTGGAGTTAACATGAGTCGCAAAGAACTTGATGAGATTGACGATGAGCTGGACGAGGAGTTCGACGAGGACGAGCTGGATGAGGGCGACGTGGAAACCAAGGAAGAGAAGGACTCGAGCCCAAAGGAGCCCAAGGACCTAGCTATAAGCATAGAGAACGTTGTGGCCTCCGCGAGCCTCGACCAGAAGATAGACCTCCTGGCCATCATGAAGGTCTTCAGGAACGTGGAGTACAGGCCCAAGCAGTTCCCGGGCCTCGTATTCAGGCTGAAGCGGCCCAAGACGGCCACCCTAATCTTCGGCTCGGGTAAGATGGTGTGCACCGGGGCCAAGAGTGAGAAGATGGCGCGCAGCGCTGTCAAGAAGGTGGTGAGGGAGCTCAAGAACAACGGGATCATCATCCTGGGCAAACCCAAGATCGTGATCCAGAACATCGTCGCCTCAGCCAACCTTCACGGTAAGATAGACCTGGAGACGGCCGCCGACATCATGGAGAACGTGATGTACGAGCCCGAGCAGTTCCCCGGCCTAATATACAGGATGGGGGAGCCCAAGGTAGTCATGCTCCTCTTCGCCTCAGGTAAGCTGGTGTGCACTGGCGCTAAGCACGAGGACATGGTCAGGGAGGCCGTTGAGAAGCTCCACGAGATACTTGAGGACTACGACCTCATCTACTACGAGTAGCCGGTGCCGAGTTGCCTCAAAAGAACAGCAACCTGGAGCAGAAAGCCCTCAAGCTAATCTACAACGCGGGTGACGGGGGCATACTGCAGAGCGAGCTCTGGAAGGAGCTCAGCGTCAGTAGCCGCGAGGGCTCCAGGATGGCCAAGAAGTTCGAGGAGAAGGACAAGGTCGTCAGGACGAAGGTCCTCAACGAGGGCAGGTGGACGTACAAGCTCTTCAGCAAGAAGGAGCCGGTGACCCTGGACTCGGTGAAGGGGTGCCCTTGCCTCATATGCGACGAGGTGGACAAGTGCTTCCGCGGGGGGACCCGCGACCCCGTCTACTGCATGGCCCTGACGGCGTGGATCGATCCCAGGATAGAGATAGAGATCAACAAGTGAGCGCCGAGACATGGACGACGGCAAAAAGGAGCTCATCAGGTACGCGGCCACTTTCCTAGCCCTGGTGGCCCTGTTCTACGGGGGCACCTATGTCCTGCGGCAGGCTCTGGGCACGGATAACCCCATGATG
>MEZG01000064.1:0-1496 GCA_001775965.1 Candidatus Bathyarchaeota archaeon RBG_13_60_20
TACTACGTGGCCATGTCCGTGGACCTGTTCGCGTTCAGCCTGGGCTGGAGGCTCATCAACGGTATGCTCACGGAGAGCTTCGGGTACACCCCGTACATGCTCGGCGTCCTGAGCGGCGTGAGCTTCGGGTTCCAGACCGTCTTCCAGGTCGTCCTGGGGAGGTACGTGGACAGGTTCGGCTACGTCAGGTACCTCGCCGCGTCTCAGATCATATCCTGCGGCCTGATGGCCCTCATGCTGTGGAACCAGAGCTTCGCGGCGGCGCTCGTGGCCAACCTGATGATGGGCGTCAGCGCGGCCCTGTGGAGCCCAGCCGAGCAGGCGTGGATCGCCAAGAACACGGACTCCGCCGAGAGGGGGAAGTCCATAGGCGGCTACAACACCTTCAGGGGCCTGGTCGCCTTGCCTGCGCCCATCATCGGGGGCCTCATATACGACAGCTTCGGGTTCCACCTGCCTCTGATGATCAACCTGGGGCTAGCGGCGGTGGACGTGGGGCTCATCCTGCTCCTGGTGAAGGAGCGGGCGAGACCGGGCGCTTAGACTCACCCTGCCCGGGGGCAGGATCATAGCCTCACGAGCCCGACCCCGTGCCTCTCCTCGATCTCCGTCCCGTAGATCCTGGATAGCCTCCCGACATGGTCGAGTATCCTGCTGGCCCTCTCACCCGTGGCGAGGTGAGGCACACCCGCGATGTTCCTCTGCTCGGACAGCGGCCTGTCGGGGTCGTAGTCGAGGTGGATGGGGATGAGCCTCACCTCGGACAGCTGCCCGCCGCGGTAGTCCACCTCCGCGGCGACGCTCTCCCAGTAGGCGGGGTCCCTGAAGAACCTGCTCGGCGGCTCCTCACGCTTGAGGTACAGTTCGGCGGTCGAGTGCTCGGCGGTGAGGCCCCACTGCTCGAACAGGTCGGCCGGCTGCCTCCTGCACAGGGTGCTCTGGAAGACCCAGTTGCCGAGGCTGTAGAAGATGGGCTTGCCCCTGTAGAGCTCTATGCCGCGGAGGACGTGGGGCCCGTGGCCGACGAACATGTCGGCTCCCTCGTCTATCACCGCGTGGGCGAAGGTCTCCACCGCCTTTGGTGAAACCTCGTTGTCCCTGTAGCCCTCAGGCGCCTTGAGGGTCGTGTAGTGATCGTGGAGGCTGAACATGACCCAGTCGGCGAGCTGGCGGGCGTCCCGGACGGCCTTCAGGTTCCCCTCCAGGTCCAACTGGTTGGGCACCAGCTCCCTGTACGTGTCCTCGTCGGGTACGAACCGCTGGCCCCTGACAGGAAAGCTGAATCCGTTCTCGTGTTCCTCGGGGAGCATTCCGAGGCTCTGGGCCAGCTCCTTGAGCCTCGCCCAGTCGTCGGGCGCCATGTGGTACACGTGGTTCATCCTGAGGGGGTTGACGCCCGGCCTGCCCTTCACGTCCTTCCTGGCGTGGCCAGCCAGCCCGAGCCTCCAGGTGGTGGCAGCGACGAGGGCCACGGTTCCCTTGGGCGTCTCCATGTA
>MEZG01000064.1:1537-18509 GCA_001775965.1 Candidatus Bathyarchaeota archaeon RBG_13_60_20
CGTGGATGATGCCCTCGCTATCAAGGTGCCAGCCAGTGGCGTCCAAGCCGCCCTCGCTGTAGTCCATGGCGTGGTTGTTGGCACGGCTGACGATGCTGAAACCCGTCTGCCTTATATCGTGGGCCACGTCGGGGTCAGCCTGACCATAGGCATCGTACTTGTCCTCCCCTATGGGGTACCCCTCGAAGCTGTGGATGGCTATCTCCAGGTTCATGAATGCCACATCGGCCTCCTTCACCTTGTTGAAGAGGGGCGCCACGTGCTCGTCATTGGCGTAGACGCTGAGGCACCTAGCCTGGAAAGCGTCGCCAGCAAGGAAGAAGGATATGTCGTCCGGGACCATTACCATCAGTGTGCGGAGAGGTTGTACGCGTTTAAGTTTTACCCAGATTTCTTATTACCCTACGCAAAGATAGTAAGTGGATGGTCATGGTTTCCGGTGATTTCTCTTCGACGCGTGAATGGATAGAAGCCAACGTGCCCAGGTACATGCAGGAGGGCAAGATGCCTGGCCTCAGCCTAGCCGTGGTGAGGGACGGCGAAACAGTGTATGCCGAGGGCTTCGGCTCCAGAGACCCAGCCAGGGGGCTCCCAGCGACGCCCGACACCCTCTACGGCATCGGCAGCATCACCAAGAGCTTCGTTGCCATCGCGGCCATGCAACTCGTGGAGCAGGGCAGGCTCGGCCTTGAGGACCCCGTCAACAACCACGTGCCCTTCAAGCTGGGGTTAACCGGTAACCCGATCAGGGTCCACCACCTGCTCACCCACAGCCTGGGTGTGCCCAGCCTCGGCACGAGCACAGTGGCCCTGTACAGAGGCATCGGGGCCGACACGGGCATACCGTGGGGCGGGGTCGGCGACTTCTATAGGCTTGTGAACGGGGCGGAGGCCGAGGTGCTGTTCCCCCCGGGTGAGCGGTTCTTCTACCACAACGCTGCGTGGAGGATACTGGGCCATATAGTGCAGGAGAGGTCGGGGATGCCTTTCCACAGGTACATCAAGGAGAAGGTCCTGAACCCCCTCGGCATGAAGAGGAGCACCATGAACACAGCGGAGTTCAACTCGGACCCCGACCACATAGTACCCCACTGGAAGAAGCCCGACGGCCGGGTGGAGCCCAGCCGGTTCCCCTACCCCAACCCAGAGGACAACCCCGATTTCAGCTTCATAGCCGCGGCCGGCGGCATCGCGAGCAGCGTCAACGAGATGGCTCTATACCTGAAGGCTCAGATCGAGGCGGGCAGGAACGGGGGTGGATTGCTCACCGAGGAGAGCTTCAGGAAGATCCAGATGCTCCACGTGAAACGCCCCGACGGCTACTATGGGCTGCACGGCTACGGCTACGGCCTGGACGTCACCCCTGATTTCCTAGGCCACAGGATGCTGGGGCACGGCGGAAGCATACTGGTCTCCACCGCCTACATGACCTTCATCCCGGGCATGAGGGCCGGAGTGGTGATGATGGGCAACAGCGCCAAGCTGCCCTACGAGGAGATCGCGGAGTCCGTGTTCGCGTCCATGATGGGCCACGATCCAAGCGATGTAATACCATCCCTCAAGGTGAAGGAAAGGATGAGTCGCCTGGCGGGATGCTACGAAACCTATATGGGCATAGAGAAGGTCCGGGTGGTCAGGAGAGGCGGGATGCTTTACTTGGAGCAGAGGGACTCATTCACCGACGCCCTTGTGCCACTGATACCTGAGGACCCTCTCCTAGGATCAACAGCTTTCTACACGCTGACGGAGGGTGTAAAGGCCCCGATAGAATTCGTGGTCAAGGCTGACGGCTGCGTAGACCTCTTAGTTGAGCGCTACTGCTTCCACAAGAAAATAGTGTAAACGAGGATGTTTTTTATTTTTTCATGTAAAGACGCCACCATGTTCACGGATGTATGCCAACGGGCTCCATGTTCCTGCTGGTTGCAGGCGACTATAGGGTAAACGCATTGAGCTACAAGACCTGGACCTCAGGGATCTAGACGCCATCCGGATTGAACTCCTGGGACATCTACTCTGGAGGCACCAACAACCAGAGGCGGATTCAGGTTACGGGCAACCCTAATAACGAGCACCCTTACATCCTCGTGGGCTCGCTTGACAGGATGAAGAACATCCACGTCAACTTGTGGGACGGCTCAGGCTTCACGGAGCAGACTCTGGTGACGACTACGGCTTTAACCATGTACGACTCGCTCAGGATCGCCTTCAGCTACCCGCCATAGTTATTAACGCAGCTTCCTTCAACTTGAATGTGACTCAGTTTGAGTGACATTGAAAAACAGATGGTTGAGGAGCTTAAAGCGATACGGGAAGCAGTGACCCCTAAGCCGGCTGCGCCTACGCCACCAGCCCAAGAGCATAAGGGCCTGGTGGAGGAATTCACGGCGTTCCTGAACAAGTATGGAATCATAGGGCTGGCGATCGCCTTCATCATGGGCGGGGCCGTGGGTAGCCTTGTCTCGGCTCTGGTGAGCGACATCATCATGCCCTTCATCACCTTCTTCATCCCTGGGGGCGAGTGGGAGCAGGCTACGTTGGCGCTGGGCCCCATCGTCTTGGCTGTGGGACACTTCGTGGGCGCAGTCATAGACTTCGTTATCATCGCCCTCGTGGTCTTCTGGCTCATGAAGATGGTGCAGAGGAGCAGCCTGAAGTAACTCTTTTTTTTATTGTGTTGCCTGCCCTGATCTAAGTTGTGGGTGTGTCCGAGGGATAGGCGACGGTCTAATTCGCGTCAGCCACCAAGAATCTGTTCTAGCGGGGTGTGACTGTGGCTCGGTAACGTGGATGTCTCATTAGACCAATTTTATCTTATTTTAGTGAACTGAAGTGGGGTTATCTTCAAGCCAGGCCCTCTCATACGATCGAAGCGTTGATAAAGCTGGCTATATCCAGCCCTTATCCTTATAGAGCCTGTACCCCATCTCCAGCGCTTCCCTAATCTGGTCTTCAAGCTCCGCGTCCAGTGCCTTGATGTGGAAGCAAGACTTGCCCTTCAACAGTTTTAGCAGCTCGGGCCTGAACAAGTCCTTCAGGTCGGAGTCCGTGTAGACGGGCATGTAGTAGAAGCCCACGTATCTGCTCTGGATGATAAGGCCTGCGAAGTAGACATCCTTTCTTCTGCCGCCGACGACGACATCCTTGAAGGACCATAGATCGTACTTGCTGTCTAGGTCGACCTTGGGTCTGAGCTCGCCCTCGTACTCCTTGAGGACGGCCTTCAGCCTGCGGAAGATGGCGATGAGATCAGTTTCAGCCTGCGCCCCTCCTCCTTTATAGCCCAGCCTCCTAACGGACACTATTTCGATCGGGGGCGTGAGCCTCTGCCCCTCGGGAGGCCGAGCCTGGATGCTTCTTACTACGTCCATGCCCTCAAGCACCCTGCCGAAGGCCGCGAAGCCCTGGAGGTCGGGGTTCCTCCTGCCGCCGAAGTCGAGCTCGGGTTGGTCCCCGATGCAGATGAAGAAGCTGGACGCGGCCGTGCCCGGCTTGAAGCGCGCCATGGATACGGTCCCGTCCAGGTGCCGCAGCCCTGTGGTCTCGGTGGTCTCGTGCTCGATGGGGGGGAACCTCCTATCCTGAGGAACCATTCCCCCCTGAATGACCTCGATCCTCACAGCATCGTCTGGCTGGTTGTCCATGGTAACCGTCCTGAAGAAGGTTGTGCCGTCGTACAGCGCCGCGTCAACGTACCGCATGAAGTTGCGCGCCGTGACGGGCGCCTTGTCCTCGTAGACCTCAACCTTGATGCCGCCGAGGCCCGTCTTCACGTACACCACAGGGTTCGTTGAAGCCATCCTGATCATTGTACCCTGGCTTGCTGGGGAAATAAGTGTGCACCCGTGCTGCATAAACATTATACGGCCGCCGAGCAACCTTGGAGACCCATAGGATGTCCCAGCACGACGAGTTCATCAGGAGGTGCTACGAGCTAGCGGTCTCCGCGGCCAATAAGGGAAACCACCCCTTCGGCGCCGTCCTCGTACACAACGGCAGGATAATAGTTGAGGCCGAGAACACGGTGACCACAGGCGACGACCAGACCCGCCACGCCGAGCTGAACCTGGTGGTCGAGGCCCAACGGGCCTACCCTCTCAGCGTGCTGCATGAGTCCATCCTGTACTCCAGCACGGCCCCTTGCGCCATGTGCGCCGCCGCCATGTGGAGCAGCGGCATAAGGAAGGTGGTGTACGGCGTGGCCTACGAGACCTTCGCGAATATGATCCCCGGCAAGTACAGGTATATGCCCATCGAGGAGCTCTACGAGCGCCTTGGCACCCCCCTCGAATCCGTGCGCGGGGTCTTGGAGGAGGAGGGCGTGAAGGTCTACGACCACTGGCCTGAGCCCTGACCACCCACTCGCCGCTAGACGCTTAAGAGATAAACACGGGCCACCTAAATATTATCCATGGCCAATGTCTTCGACGATGCCGCTGACTCATACGATGCGGTGCGCCCAGGCTACCCCGGAGAGCTATTCAAGGACATAAGCAGGCTGACGCGCCTCGGGCAGGGCGCTAGGGTCCTTGAGGTGGGGTGCGGGACCGGGCAGGCTACCCTGGAGTTCGCCAGGCGAGGTTACACAGTGCTGTGCGTCGAACCCGGCAGAAGCCTATTGGATTTGGCTAAGAGGAAGCTGATCGGGTTCCCAGTCGAGTTCAGGGCATCTCGTTTCGAGGATTGGCCTCTTGAGGAAGGCATGTTCGACCTGGTGGCCTCCGGGACGGCCTGGCACTGGGTGGACGCCGACATAGGGTTCCGTAAGGCGGCTGCGGCCCTGAAGCCCGGAGGCTTCATCGCCCTCTTCTGGAACCTCCACCCGACCCCGTACAAGGGGTTCTTCGAGGATGTGCAGAGGATATACCGTGAACTGGTTCCTGAGTGGCGTGGCCCCGATGCAAGACAAACCGCTGGCCAGAGGATCGATGAGATCGGACGACAGATTAGCGCCTCAAACCACTTTGAGGAGCCAGCCGTTAAACTGTACAGCTGGACCAGAGCCTACTGTAGCGGTGACTACGTCAAGCTGCTGGACACGTACTCTGACCACAGGGCGCTGCCTGAGGACAGGAGAAGCCGCCTCTACCGCGAGATTAAGCAAATGATCGATGAGAGGTACGGGGGGTGGGTGGAGAGGCCGTACCTCACGGCCCTCTTCCTGGCTAGCGGAAAGGAGAGCTCCTAGATAGCACCCTTCTCCCGGAGCACCCTTATCTCGTCTCCGCTGTACCCCGCCAGCTCCATGAGCACCCGGTCCGTGTGCTGCCCGAGGGTGGGGGGAGCATCGCCCATGACGCATGGGGTGCCGCTCATCTTCAGGACCGGCCCCACCTGCTTGATCCGGCCAGCCGCGGGGTGGTCAACCTCCCTCAGCATGCCCCTTTCGATGACCTGGGGGTCGCTGAAGAGCTCGTCCAGAAGGTAGACGGGCGCGCACGGGAACCCGACCCCCTGCAGCGCGGCCATCCACTCATCCCGGGGTTTCTTGAGGAACTCGGCTTCCAGCTGGGGTATCAGGATGCCCCTGTTCGTCACCCTCAGCTCATTGGACTTGAACCTGGGGTCTCCTTTCATCCTCTGAAGGCCCATGGCGCTGCACATCATCTCCCAGAGCCTGTCGTTGCCGCATGCTATGAGGATGTGCTTGCCGTCGCCGGTCTCGAATCCCTGGTAGGGGACGATGCTGGGGTGAGCCGAGCCCATCCTGGGAGGGTTCATGCCCGTGGCGAAGTAGTTGCCCGAGGCGTAGGTCATCCAACTCACGGAGCCGTCCAGCATGGAGACGTCAATGTACTGGCCCTCCCCGGTCGCCTCTCTGGCCCTGAGCGCAGCCAGGATGCCTATGACCGCGTACATGCCGGCCCCGATGTCCGTGACGGCCATCCCGACGCGCACGGGGGGCCTCCCGGGCTCCCCTGTGAGCCCCATGAGGCCCCCCATCCCCTGGACGACGATGTCGTAGCCGGGCCACTGGTTGTAGGGCCCCGTCTGGCCGAAGCTGCTGATGCTGCAGTAGATGAGGCGGGGGTTGAGCTTCCTCAGGGCCGCGTAGTCGATGCCTAGGCGCTCCGTGACGCCGGGCCTGTAGTTCTCCAGGAAAACGTCGCACTTTGCTGCGATCCTGTAGAGGGCCTCCCGGGCCGCGCCCTCCTTGAGGTTCAGGGTGACGCTCTTCTTCCCTCTGTTCACGGACATGAAGTAGCTGCTCTCGCCGCCGATGAAGGGCGGGAACGTCCTTGTGTCGTCCCCTGTGCCCGGTATCTCAACTTTGATGACCTCGGCGCCCAGGTCCGAGAGGGTCATGCTACAGAAGGGCCCCGCGAGTACTCTGCTGAGGTCCAGGACCCTGACGCCTCTCAGCGGCGGGTCGCCTACCTTGATAGCCATGGGGTAACTAGCCCATGACGGTAACATTAGTTTTGCCGTGAGGCCGTAGACTTTCGGCTCCCCCACCTTGTGCCTGGATTGGAGGAGCAGGCGCCTTCATACATTTATATTAGCCGGCTCCCAAGTATCCAACATGTCTGAAAGTATAGGCATAATGCTTCAGAAGGCTGACTGGAAGACTGAGAAGCACGTCCCCGTCATCGAGTGCCCGGATAAGGTGAAGCCCGGCGAGTGGGAGAAGGTCACGGTCACCGTGGGCAAGGACATCCCCCACCCCAACACAACCGAGCACCACATAAGGTGGATACGCGCCCTCTTCGTGCCCGATGGGGACAAGTTCGCAATCGACCTCGGCCTCTTCGAGTTCAACGCCCACGGGGAGAGCGTCAAGGGAGCCAACCAGGGCCCCGCATACACCCACAGCGCGGCCACATTCTTCTTCAAGACAGCCGCGAAGGGAACCCTGAACGCGGTGAGCTACTGCAACATCCACGGCCTCTGGGAGTCCTCGAAGAAGATCGACCTTACATAACCCTCTCCACCTCATTACCAGGTTTCCAATTTTCCATGTTTCATTAGGACCCCTGAACCGATGGATCAGAGCGGCCTCGATACCATAACAGTTGAAGGAGATGATGGATTTTTTTTTCCGCTTATGACAAGTACGCCGTTATAAGCCCCGCAGAAAACGCTGCACCCGCCAATCAAGCACCCGGTCCCAAACAGGATGCGCCCAGCTAGAACACCCTGACGCAGCCACCGAGATCAACCGGCGCGTCTCCACCCAACGGCAAATCAAGATAAGCCCCCCTCCTGTTACCATACTGGGGCAGCCTACATGAGAAGACGGTTAAGGTTCTGCCCACACGCCCCCACCCGTCAGGGCAGCTCTGGTGGGACCTAACCAGGGTTGATACGCCCAGCTTCTCCAAGGCAGCCTCAGTCACGTCCGGGCCTACGAGCCTCCCTATGCCCCTCGGGCTCGGATAGACTCCGGGCTCGTCTGTGGGATCGTTCCAGAGGGCCTCCACAAGGTTCCCCCTGTACGGGTGCTCCATGTGAGCGTAGGCCAGGTCGCGGGGCCCCGTGACTCCCGTTGGGACCCCGCCGTGCACGAAAAGAGCCCTACCCGGCAGGATCGCGGCAGTGTAGAGCTCGTCGCAGAGGGTCCTGAACTCCCGGTATACGCCGGTGGCCTCCGAGCCGTAGCTGTCACGCAGGACCAGCGGGAAGTCGTGGGGCTGGAACGGGACGTCCGCGGGGCCCTCGTGGTTGCCCCTCAGGAGGACAACCCGCCCCGGGTAGCTGCCCAGAAGCCTCAGGAGCCTATAGAGCACTTGGACCTGCCCGGGGCCCCTGTCCACGTAGTCGCCGAGGCACAGCAGGTGGAGGTCGTCGCCCTCCATGACCCTCTCCTCGAATCCGCTGTCCCCCAGGATGTGCTCTAGGGACTCGATGTCACCGTGTAGGTCGCCTACGACCACGGCGCTGCCTTTGGCTGGCAGCGTAACGAGTTTGCCCTTGACCTCAAGCCGCAGCGGCTGCTGGAACAGTATGGCCTTCACCGCCGAAGAGATGGAGTCGAGGAACTCTTCTGCACCCGGAGCCTCCATGGATGAACCATGGGGATGGTTTAAGAAATGCTTAACGGGTCAGACCCTGTACCTCTCCACGTACTCCTCCACTTCGCGCAGGAGCTCCCCGCAGTCGAATAGGGCTCCACCCTTTATGGTCCACCTAACCCCGCCCCCGTGGGTCACTGTGACCCCGTCATTCGCGTAGCGGTCCACCCCGGTGCCGTACATGACCTTGAAGTTGTCGAGGAGGTTGCCGTCAACGATGCACAGGTCCGCGGGGGCGCCCTTCCTGATCCCTAGGACTCGCTCCTCGTCGCCCAGGGCCGCGTAGCCGTTTGTGGTGGCTATCTTAACCACGTCTATGGGGTGGATACCAGCCTCCTGGAGCAACTCCAGCTCACGTATGATGGCGAACCCGGGTATCTGGTAGATGAACGAGGTGTCGCTGCCCGTGGTCAGGGTGCCCCCGTTCTCGAAGAAGTAGCGGACGTACCTCATCCATATCTGGTACTTCTCCTTCCAGGCCACCTCGTCGCTGGTCTTCCACTCGAAGAAGTGAGTAGCGTGGCTGCCCGGGCTGGGGCTGAACGCCTTCCACAGGTGGCTGACCGTGTACCTGCCGTGCCAGGGCATGTTCTTAGCCCTCTCGTAGTCCCTGTGGGCCTCGTAGACCACCATGGTGGGGTCCCACACCGTCCCGTTCATGATGAGCTCGTCCAGCACGGCCTCCACCTCGTCCTCGTACTGGTCGGCCTCGTGCCAGACGTAGCCATCGTACCTGAACCGGTCCACCTCGTCGCTGTAGTTGTAGTCTGGGGGGAAGCTCTGGGTGCCCGGGAGGGCGGCCTGGGGGATGCCGTAGGTGTGCTCGATGCTCACCATGTCCTCGCAGGCCCTGGACACGTCCAGGGCGTTGAGCTCGCTGTTCTGGGCGATGTGGATGGCGATCCCCGCGGGCAGCCCTGCCTCCCGCACCTCGTCAGCCATGGCCTCCAGCACCTCTACGGTCACGTGGGGGCGGGGAATGATCTTGACTCCGTCCACGCCAAGGCTTTTCAGTTTGTGGACGGCCTCCACGGCCTCCTCAGGCGTCTGCACCTCAGCGGGCCAGCTGCCCAGCACCCTCAGGTGCGGGGCCGTGATCCTGTTCTCCTCGCTCAGCCTCCTGTGCTCCAGGAGCTTCTCGTCGGTGCCGAACCCGCACGTCCGGATGGTTGTTACCCCATGGGCTAGGCACAGGTTGTACGCGTACTGGGCCCCCTCCGGGCCGCACTTCTCGTCGTCGATGTTGATGTGTATGTGCATGTCCACCAGCCCAGGCAGCACGTACATTCCCCGAGCGTCTATGACGCGTTCACCCTCTGGCCGTTTAGGCTTGTACCTGTTGAGGCTGATGGCGTCGACGTTCACTATCTCGGAGACCCGCCCACCCTCCACTAGGATGTCCACAGGGCCGTAGGGCGGCGTCCCCCGGCCATTTAGAAGCATGGCGTCCCTGACGACGAGGCGCCCATACGTCTCTCCCTTGTAACCGAACATGATCCATGATAGGTCCATGCGTGTAAAACGTTTCCCGCCAACCCATGGATAGTGTTATCTTACACTACACGTTGATTTGTTCAAGTGATGTGGAATGCAGCTGGATGCCTTCAGGATATCCCAGAGGGGCGGCCTCGACGGCGTAGAGATATACGTGGCCGTGTTCAAGGCCATCGACCTCATCAACAGGACCGCGATAGACAGGTGGACAGCTAAGAACCCGGGCGGCTACCAGAGGCCCCCCTCCGAGAGGCGCCTCAGCTTCAACAGGGGCTCCATCGTCAGGTACCTGGTCAAGGAGCTGGGCTGCTTCCCCACCTCGGTCCTCGTGAACATACGCGGCGACGTGGAGTACGAGAAGGTCTCCGACATGGGCTGGCTCAGCTACGGCACACTGGACACAGGCGACAACAGGTTCTGGGTCATCGACGGGCAGCACAGGCTCGAGGCTCTGAAGAGGGCCATAGAGCGGAACAGGGACTTCGAGGACTACCCTGTCATAGCCAGCGTCCTACGGCTCCCCGAGCGATTCGACGAGATGATGCTATTCTACATAGTGAACCGTAGACAGCGAAGCGTCCAGACGGACCTCGTGTACAGGCACCTGCAGCGGATGATGTGGCAGAAGGGCACCCAGTGGGTCGAGGAGATGGAGGGCCAGCGGGGGGTCCGCATAGGGTTCGCCACAGAGGTCGTCGACCTGCTCAACGGGGAGCCGGCCAGCCCCTGGCACGGCAGGGTGCAGGTGGTCGGGGAGCCCAACAGGGAAGACTACATAGTCAGCGACAGCCTGCTCATCAAGACGCTATCCGACGTCCTCAGGGAGAGGGTCTTCGACGGCTTGAGCACACGGGAGTTCTCGGGGTTCATAATCGGCTACTGGAACGCCTTGTACCAGCTCTACCCTGAGTGCTTCGCGGCCCCCTCCGACTACACGCTGCTGGGGACGCCTGGCGTGCAGGTCATGCACATGATGTTCCCCATCGTCCACGCGCGCTGCCTCGCGCAGAAGGACGCGTCCGAGGCGGCCATGGAGAGGCAGCTAGAGAAGCTGCTCCAGCACACTCCGGACCACAGCAACCCCGACCTTAGGGGCCCCCTGGACGCCGAGTTCTGGTCTAAAAGCCACGGGCCACTCATAGCCATGTCCAAGAGCGGCGAGAATATCAAGAGGCTCTACTTCGACATGCTGGAGAAGATGAGGCTGGCCGAGGAGGCTAGCGCGTCCCCAGCCTGACCCTGTCCCCTGGCTTCACCTTCCTGAACACCGTGGGGTCGCCCTGCACCTTACCGAACACGTTGACGGGGCTGGCCGGCCTGATCTCACTGCCCCTACTGGCGGGGGTCCTGCCGAAGAATATGCAGAAGGCGCCACCCGGGGGCCAGTAGCCCAGGTCGCCGAGCTCAACAACCTCTCGCGGGTCCTCCGGGCCCAGCTCCACCGGTATGCTGAAGTATATCTCGTCCCCCCAGGTGTTGGCCCTGGCCTCGATGGGTAGCGCTTCATGGATGGCCCTGGCGGTGATGGACTTGTTGAGCGTCGCCTCCACCTGCCCCGTGGCCCCCGTTACGATCCTTATCCTCATGTGCCCCACTCCTCCAGGTGGCTCCACTCTTAAGGTTTTTACCATAGGTCGTATTCTAAGGGTAGATCGACGAGATGAAGAGGACGACCTGTCTCCTTGGGGCGTTATTCCCCCTGATAATCCTAGCCTTATCGATAGCAGTCGTGGGGGGAGCCTCGGCCCTGAGCGGCGTGGTCCAGGACATGGACGGCCTCCCCGTACCCAATGCGGTTGTCATCGTATACGTTAACGGGAAGGAGGGCTCCTCCACGCTGTCAGGCGTCGACGGGGCCTTCAGTTTGGACGTGCAGGGGGAAAGCCTGGGCATCGTGGTTTACCGCGACTACGAGGACACTGATGGGGCGGACTATCTTCCCTTCATGGCCGATGCGTCAGGTGACGATATAATCACGGTTACGCTCCTACCCGCCTCCACAGTCTCGGTGGAGGGAGGCTTGCAGTTCGTGGACACTGAGAGTCTTTCCCTGAAGACTCTGACCAGTGCCTTGGACGATGCTAACCGTACCTTGATCCCTTCCGGCGTGCCACTGGAATACCTTAAGCCACCCCGCGGTCTCATGAGCCGCCTGGGGCTATCCGCGGATAAGATCATCGTGCCAGCGGGCTCCCTCATCAGGCTCAGGTTCAACGCCTCCATCCTCGTCGGCTCCACGATAGAGGACAGGGCGCTTGTGACGAAGCCGATTTACACGGCTCCGCAGGGCGGCGTATACACCTTGAACCTGAGGATGTACAACGTTATCCTGAACCAGGAGCTAGCACTAGCGTCCAGGGCCTCGCTTCAGGAGGCGCTGGCTGAGATGGCTGGCTACGGCTTCTACATGTCGAGGCAGGAGGCTGCATACAGCTCAGGCTCGGTCCTCCTCGAGGAAGCCGTGAGCCTGCTCGAGGAAGGCGCTTACCCGGAGAGCTTCGATGCCTTGAAGAGGGGGTACCTTGCCTTCATCCACGCGACGCAGGAGCTCAGGGCCATGTACAGGGACGCCGAGCTGTCCGTCTACATCCTGATAGGTTTTCTGGCAGCCGCGTCTCTCATGGGCGGGTTTCTCATCGCCGACGACAGGCTCAGACAGCTGTCAGCCGACACCGTCATATTCTGCCTCACTCTGGCTGTGCTTTTCTACACGTACCCCGGAAGCAGGATAATCGCTCCCCTGAGCTTCGTCGGGGCCGCAGCGGCAAGCTTCGCTGGCTTCCTGGCGCTTGGACAGGTGGTGCCCGGGCTCCTGAGCGTGGGCTCGGGGGACGGTAGGGTGCACACCCGCAACCTGCTTATCCCCATATTCAACATAGCTAAGAGGAGCCTGCGGAGGCGGAGGCTCAGGTTCGTGCTCACCCTCACGTCCATCACCCTCCTGGTCATGAGCTTCGTCACGTTGACGAGCTTCTCGGAGGGCTATGGGCTGGTGGAGAGCAGGTACCAAGCTGGGCGAGGCTGGACGGGCGTGTTCATACGCGAGGGCAGCTGGATGGAGTCGGACCCGACGTTCATTCAGCTGTCCGCCGCGGAGAGGGAGTGGCTCACAGAGCTGCCGAGCGTCACCGGCCTCTCGGTGAAGGCGGAGAGCTCACCGCCCCAGAGGGCCTTCCTCAGGCTGGGAGGAAGCCCCATACTGGGCGTCATAGGTGCCGACTCATCGGAGGACGCGACAGTGGCCATTAGCTCCGCCGTGACCCTGGGCAGACTGCCTGGCGTTGGCGGCGTCATCATCAGCGAGGCGCTGGCAGGCCGCCTAGGAATCGAGGTAGGGGACACCGTCACGATGGGAATAGTAGACCTTGAGGTCCAGGGCCTCTTCGGTGACGAGGCGCTCGCTGCCCTAAGGGACCTGGACGGCACACCCTACGTACCCAACAAGTGGGTGAACACAAGCCCTGAGGGCGAGGCGCCCGTATGGGTCCTGGAGAGTTGCGAGCCGGAGGAGACGGTCCTCGTCGACACCGAGACCGCGCTGATGATACCCACAGTGGGGGTCCAGAGGGTGGCCCTGATGCTTGAGCCGGCGACCGACCCCGACAAGCTGGCGGAGAGACTCGCACTGGAGAGGGGCTACCTGTCCCACTCCTCGACCCCCGCAACGTACACCGTTTACAGGCTGGGAAACTACTTCGAGGGCAGGGGCCTGACCCTGGCTATACCCTGGGCCATAGTGGTCCTCAACGTAGTGGTGACCATGCTCAACGCCCTCTACGAGCGGCGCAAGGAGATCGCCATACTCTCATCGGTGGGGCTGAACCCGGCCCAGGTCTCCGCCATATTCATAGCGGAGGCGACCATCACAGGCTTCGTGGCAGGCGGGCTGGGCTACCTGGCCGGGCTCGGCCTATACAGGGGCTTGGCAGCCCTCAACCTGGGCCTGCAGGTCCACCAGAAGGTGTCAGCCGTGTGGAGCCTCGCCAGCATAGCCCTGGCCATCTCGGCGGTGCTGACCGGCGCCCTGGTCGCACTCAGGAGCTCAGTGGTCATCACGCCGAGCCTCATGAGGAGGTGGCGCATCGACAGGACCAAGGGTGGGTTCCAGGAGCCCTGGACGGTCACCGTGCCCATAAAGCTTCAGCCCGAAGAGGTGGAGCAATACCTGGAGTACATGTACGGGGAGCTCTTCAGGCAACGGGACCACCCGACGCAGGTCACGTCGTCCATGAAGAGGCTGCAGGAGGGGGAGGTCAGGAAGATATCCTTCGTCTACAAGTCGGTCCAGGCCACCACAGGCAACTTCTACACGACCAATGTGCTGACCGTCAGGCCCCAGCCCGGTGGCGAGTACTGGGTGGAGCTGTACAGCGTGGGGGACCACGACTGGGTCCACGTGGCGGGGAGCCTCGTGAGGCGCCTCAGCATGGACTATAGCACGTTGTACGCGGGCTAGCCCCTCTCGATCCTCTCTATCTGGCCGTCCCTCATCCAGACGATCCTGTCGCTGGCCTTAATCATCTTCAGGTCGTGGGTGGCCGCGACGAGGGTTAGGCCCTTCGTCTTGTTGAGGCCATGTAAGAGGTCTATTATCTCCATGCCCGTGTTCAGGTCCAGGTTTCCCGTGGGCTCGTCCGCCAGGATTATCGAGGGGTCGTTGGCCAGGGCCCGCGCGATGGCTACGCGCTGCTGCTGGCCCGCGGAGAGCTCAGAGGGCCTGTGGTGGACGCGGGTGCCGAGGCCCACGGACTCAAGGATGTGCTGGGCCTTCCTGAGGCCCTCCTCCCGCGGCACCCCGGCGAAGACGGTCGGGAGCGCCACGTTCTCCAGGGCCGTCAGCACCTGAATGAGGTTGAAGCTCTGGAATATGTACCCGATCTTCCTGCACCTGAGCCAGGCCAGCTCGTAGGCGTCAAGCTGGGCTATGTCGACGCCGTCGATGAAGACGCTGCCCCCCGTCGGCTTGTCCAGGCCCCCGATGAGGTTGAAGAGGGTGGTCTTGCCGCTTCCGCTGGGCCCCACGATGCTCACGTATTCGCCCCTCTTGATCTCCAGGTTCACGCCGTCCAGGGCCTTGACCGTCTCCTCGCCCATGGTGTAGTGCCTGTTAAGGTCTCTCAGCTCGATGACGTAATCATAGCTCATATCTCAGCGCCTCCACCGGCCTCAGCTTGGAGGCCCTCCATGCGGGGTATAAGGTTGCGGTCATGCTCAGGGTCAGAGCCAACGCCACGGAGCCCGTGAAGAGGGTCAGCATCTGGAGGGGCGGCACCTTGAGGGCTATGTCGAAGCCCGTGGTGAACCCCGTGGACGCGACGGCTGCCGCCAAGCCGAGGAGAAACCCCGCGAGCCCCCCAGCGAGTCCCTGGAAGCTACTCTCCACTAGGAACAGCAGTATGATGTGCCTGTCCAGGGCCCCCAGGCACTTCATGGTCCCGATCTCCTTGTACCTCTCGTATACGGCTATCAGCATCGCGTTGGTTATCCCGACGACGCTGACAACCAGTGCGACGCCCACGAGCCAGTACTGGTACGACTCGACGCTGAGCTGGGACCCCCCCAGCCTCTCGTACGTGCCGTAGAAAGTGTCGGAGAGCACCAGGGTCGCGTAGAAGCTGAGGCCAAGCGCTATCGACGCTATGTTGATGGCCGCCCGGCTCCACCGCCTCTTAATGTGGTCGTACCCAAGCCTAGCAGCGTCCCCCAGGCTGAAGTGGACACGCCCAATGCTTTCCCGCGCCATGACTCATAGAGTGAGGCGCTTTACAGATAAAAACTGTTAGTTGAGGTGCTCCTCGTCCCACTCGGCCTCGTCAAGGGACTCGTCCTCCCAGCCCACGCAGTCGTAGCAGAGTTTAGCCTTGATGTCCCCG
This sequence comes from Candidatus Bathyarchaeota archaeon RBG_13_60_20, assembly GCA_001775965.1. Lineage (GTDB taxonomy): Archaea > Thermoproteota > Bathyarchaeia > TCS64 > TCS64 > RBG-16-57-9. The sequence goes on from MEZG01000064.1 coordinate 16,917, forward strand.
CACTCCTCGCAGAACTTGGCGTCGCACTCGACGCACGTGTGGACCACGGTTACGTCCATTCCACAGATTTCGCAGTTGGGCATGCCGGACCTGTATCACGGGGGATGCCGTGTGGTTAATAAATATATTGAGGTCACCCCTAGGCGACCATGCGCAGGGTCTCCATGCTCAGGTTACCGCCGCTAATCACCACGCCGACCCTCATGCCCTTGAAGAGCCGTGGGTTGGACATGATGGCGGCCGGACCGACGGCGGCCGCGCCCTCCACCAGCATGTGGTGCCGGTGGAGCATGAAGCCCACGGCCCCGAGGACGGCCTCCTCCTCAACCACGATCCACTGGTCGACCAGGTCCCTGCATAGCTCGAAGGTGATGCTGCCCTCCTCTATTCCGCCATGGAGCCCCTCCGCGTATGTGTCCCCGAGGGGGACATCGTGGATGCGGCCTTCCTTGACGCACTCGTGCATGACTGGGCTGGCCGCGGTCTGGACGCCTATTACACGCGCGTTTGTGGCCGCCTTGAACACCGAGGCCACCCCTGAGGCTAGGCCCCCACCGCCGACCGGCACAAGCACCGCTTCGAGGTCGGGCCCGTCCTCCACCATCTCCAAGCCGACCGTCGCCTGGCCCTTGACAATATCCAGGTCGTTGTATGCGGAAACGAAGGTCATGCCCCGCTCCTTCTCCAAGCGCCTGGCGATGCGCTCCGAGTCCATGTACTCGCGGCCCTCCACGATGAGGTCAACCCCGTAGCCCCTGATGGCGTCCACCTTGACGCTAGGCGTGAGCTCCGGGACCACCACGGTGGCCCTGACGCCCAGCTCCCTGGCCGCATAGCCGACGCCCTGGGCGTGGTTGCCTGAGGAGGCTGTCACGACACCCCGTCGGCGCTCGTCGTCAGTGAGGGAGAGCAGCTTGTTGGCGGCGCCCCTAATCTTGAAGCTGCCCGTCACCTGGTAGTTCTCCAGCTTGAGCCAGACCTCGCCCCCGCAGAGGCCGCCAAGGGGCGCCGAGCGCTCCATGGGCGTCCGGCGCGCCCAGCCCTGGACCCGCCTCCTGGCCTCGTAGACCTCCTGAAGCTTGAGCATGGTACTGTATCTGATGGACACGTATTAATGAGGTACGGGTTACCTCAGGCTTCGGGAAAGCCTTTTCCCCACATGGACCTTTGCTCAAGCTAAGCGTTCAGCGGACCAGTTGAAGGGTGACTAAAAAAGGCTCGGAGTTGCTGGGCTTCTGTTGCGTCTACTATGAGGCCTGCACCACCCTTAGAGCCTACAACGACAGTGACCAAGCCCTCGCGGAATGGGTGGTTGAGAGGGGGATGCCCAGGGAGGAGATATTCTACAAGGGCTGCAGCAGAGGCCTCGTCAATAAATGATGCTCCCAATGCAGGTTCCGGAAATGCGTGGAAGGTAAACAGATTGAGAATTGCTACCAAAGCGGCTCCTTCCCCTACAAGATGCTCGTCGACTTCAGCAAGACGAGGCCGCATCGAGCCCTGGGACTCAAGAACCTCTTCCAACTCAGAGACATCGCCTTTGATGAATGGCTGAAAGGGCAAGAGAAGCGCTGGACGTGTCCCTCCTGCGGG
>MEZG01000065.1 GCA_001775965.1 Candidatus Bathyarchaeota archaeon RBG_13_60_20
AGTGATGGACGTAGCCACCATAAAGAAGGAACGCAGGATACCTGCGCGCGGAGACGTCCTTGTCGGCCCAGGCGACACCGTGCAGCCGGACACCCTCGTCGCGAGGGGCATCGTGCCCAACCCGGACATCAGGGAGATCAAGCTCTACGTGCCGCTGGACGTCGACCCCGAGCAGACGAGAGACTACATGCTAAAGACGGAGGGAGACGCCGTTGAGAGGGACGAGGTCATCGCCATAAGGAGAAGCTTTTTCGGAAGGCAGACCAAGGTAGCCCGGTCGCCCATCACCGGCACGGTGGAGTCGTACTCGCCCAGGTCAGGAAGGGCCCTCATCAGAGGGGCCCCCATACATGTGGAGACGGTTGCCCACATACCCGGAAAGGTTGTGCAGATCATAGACTCCGAGGGGGCCATCATTGAGGGTAGGGGGTACAGGCTTGAGGGCGCCTTCGGCGTGGGCGGCGAGGCTAGGGGAATGATAGCTGTGGTAGGCGAGAACCGCCAGGAGCCTCTTACGGCGTCCGACATCAACGAGTCCCAGAAGGGCTCTATTGTTGTTGGCGGCTCCGTCGTCACCCTGGACGCACTGAAGGCCGCCCAGAAAGCAGGCGTAAAAGGAATAATAACCGGCGGCGTGGACCAGAAGGACCTCACCTACTTCATAGGCAGGGAGATCGGCCTGGGTGTCACGGGAGATGAGGGGGTCGGGCTGACCCTTATACTGCTGGGCGGGTTCGGAGTGAACCCCATCAGCCCGGACGCCTTCGGCTTCCTCAAGGAACACGAGGGCTGGCTGGCATGTGTAGACGGCTCGACCCAGATACGGTCCAGGATAATAAGGCCCGAGATCATAGTCCCGGAGCAGTAGACGGCTCCTCCCCTTTTCTTCATGAAAACCATTTTAACCCGTGCACCCGCCCAATAAGCTGTGCAGCGGCTTGACTGTTGACGTAGTCATAAGGGACGGGATGCTCGTAACGCCCTCAGGCATCGTGGAGGGCTCACTGGTCATCGACGAGGGCAAGATCGTAGGGATCGTTAGGTCAGGGCTGCCCAAGGCAGACACGGTGATAGACGCCTCGGGCAAGATGGTGCTACCCGGCATGATCGACATGCACGTCCACCTGAGGGACCCCGGATTCCCCGAAAGGGAGAACTTCGAGTCAGGCACCAGGGCGGCGGCCGCGGGCGGCGTAACCACTGTCGTGGACATGCCCAACACTGTGCCGGCCACCGTGACCCTAGAGGCGTTCCAGGAGAAGAAGGGAATCGCCAGCCGCAAGAGCCTGGTGGACTTCGCCTTCATCGGGGGCGCAGGCGAGATACCCACCGAGAGCATCATAGAGCTGGCGGACGCTGGAGCCACCGGGTTCAAGAGCTTCCTCATAGCAAGGTTCAAAGAGCTGGCCGCAAGCGACTACACCCTCCTCCGCCACATGAGGACCCTGGCCGACCTAGGCCTCCCGCTGCTAGTCCACGCCGAGAACCAGAGCATCGTGGACAGCTACATGAAGGAGGCCGAGGCCAGCGGCCGAACCGACCCCCTTGCCCACTGCGACTACAGGCCTGCCATCGCCGAGGTTGAGGCCACCATGAGGTGCCTAGCCTTCGCGCGGGAGACAGGGGCACACCTGCACGTGTGCCACATGAGCACAGCCGGCGCCGTTGACGCCCTGGAGCTGGCCCAAGCGGGCGGCCAGTACGCCACAGGCGAGACCAGCACCAACTACCTTCTCTTCACCAGGGAAGCCATGGAGGAGAGGGGCCCCTACGCCAAGGTGGACCCGCCCCTCAGGACCAGGGAAGACCAGCTGCGGCTCTGGGAGGCCTTAAACTCAGGCGTCATAGAGGTTCTGGCCAGCGACCACGCCCCCTACACCCGAGAGGAGAAAGAGGCCGGCTGGGCTAACATCTTCAAGGCCCCCAGCGGCGGCGTGGTCATCGAGACCACCCTGCCACTCATGCTCGACGCCGTTAACAGAGACCTCATAAGCCTGGAGCGGCTCGTCGAGGTGTTCAGCAGCAACCCCGCCCAGGTGAACGGCCTCTACCCCAGGAAGGGAGACCTGCTGCTGGGCTCGGACGCAGACGTAGTGGTCGCGGACATGGACAAGCCCTTCAAGATCAGGGGCGAGGACCTCCACACAATACAGAAGATCACGCCCTACGAGGGGATCAAGGGGACGGGTGCCCCCTACGCGACGCTCGTCAGGGGCAGCGTGGTCTACATGGACGGGCAGGTAACGGGGAAACCGGGTAACGGGGCGTTCCAGAGGCCACTGTAGCCTAGCCAATTCCCACTGGATGATCTTTTATTCCCCCTGGCTTAAACTCTGGGCGATGGCGTTGACCGACATACTGATCAAGGGCGGTTTCCTTATCACCATGGACCCTCACAACAGGGTCATCCGGGAGGGCGACGTGCACGTCGTCGACGGCAGGATCGCCGAGGTGGGCGAGGCGCTGAGGGTACGCGACCCCGAGCACACCGTGGACGCCCGGCGCCACCTAGTGATGCCCGGCTTCGTGAACAGCCACAGCCACCTGCAGCAGTACTTCAGGGGCGTATACGAGCTCATGGGCGACTTCTTCGAGACCAACCTGCCCTTGGAGGGCTACAGGCGGCCGGAGCAGATGGAGGCGCTGGGCCTGGCCTCGTGCGCCGAGTTCTTACATGGGGGCTGCACCACCAGCATGGTCGTCTACACTTACCCCGACGAGTACGCCAAGGCCGTCTCCGAGGCCGGGAATAGGTGCCACCTAGCCGCGGACATCGAGCACGTGGACCTGGAGAGACTGAGAGACGGGGTCTACGAGTACCTGCCCGAGAAGAGGGACGCAGCGGTCAGGAGGGCCAAGGACCTGTACCACGACTGGCACGGCGGTGCACGTGACAGGATAACGACGCTGATGTGCCCCAAGGCGCCTGACATGGCCATGCCGGACGTGTACCTGGAGTGCAAGGAGTTCGCCGAGGAGCACGGGCTCAGGGTGACCACTCACCTCAGCCAGAGCGCTAGGGAGTTCAGGCAGGTGCAAAGGCTGTTCGGCAAGACCCCGCCCCAGCACCTATACGACCTGGGTGTCATGGACGCGAAGCTCAGCGGCGCCCACCTCACCTATGGGACAGCCAAGGACTTCCAGCTCATCAAGGAGACGGGGATGGCTATACTCCACTGCCACAGCGTCGAGAGCCCTTTGGTCGACTGGCTGGACGCCGGGATACCAGTGGGCCTGGGCACGGACGACTACTACCACGACATGTGTGACCTCATAAGGAAGCAGAGGAGCGGAGTCATGACACGGGCCGTCAAGGTCGGTGGGTACCTGGGCATGATTAACGAGAGCAGGCGCACGGCGCGGCCCAGCTTCTATGAGATGCTGTGGCTGGCCACCATGGGCGGGGCCAGAGCACTGGGCATGGACGCGGAGATCGGAAGCCTGGAGCCCGGGAAGAAGGCCGACATTATTACCTTCGACCTCATGAACCCCTACCTGACGCCGACCAGGGACCCCGTCACAAGCGTGTTCCTCTACGGTGCGCCCGCCGACATAGACAACGTCATCTGTGACGGGGCCTTCCTCAAGAGGGACGGGGAGCTCACCACAATAGACGCGGAGGAGGCGCTGCTCAAGGCTCAGGCGACCTGCGACGGGATAATAGACAGTTTCTTCCAGGAGCATCCTGAGCAGCGGAGGATGTGGGAGTCGAAAGCCACACGGTGATGGGCTTTTCCTCTTTCTGTTGTAGCCGGGGAGATAATGGTACCATTTCTCCAGGCGGGTGCCCTATACAAGGTGTGACAGTCTACGATGGGCTGAGCCAGAGCTCTCTACGCGCTGAATCCGTCTCCGAGCTCTTTTTCTTCTCGCTGCCGTTATCATAGTTCATGATCAAAGAAAGAACATACACGCGAGGCAGCCTTGCGCTGAACTACGCCGAGGGCCCGCCTTCAGGGCCCCCAATACTCTTTCTGCACGGCTTGACTGACAGATGGCAGTTCTTCCAGCCGGTCTTCCCGTTCCTAAGCCAGCGATGGCACGTTTACGCCCTCGACTTCAGAGGCCACGGAGCCTCCGGCCACGAGCCGCCGTACAGGTACCTAGACCACATCAACGACGTTGTCGGCTTCATAGAGGACGTTGTCGGTGAGAAAGTGGTTCTCTACGCCGCTTCACTGGGCGGCATGGTGTCCCTCATGGTGGCTGCCAAGCGACCCGACCTTGTGAAGGCTCTAGTCTTCGGAGACGCCAACATCAAGCTGGAGAGGGTCCGAAAGGTCATGCGCGACTATCGCACCTTCTGGGCCGGCTGGCAGAAACTCGCAAGCTTTCCAGACTCATTGGACAAGCTCGTCCAGTCGGTATCGGACATGCCCATAAGCATCCCGTGGAGGAAACCCGGCAATTACGGCGACGGCCTCGACTACATAAGCGTACTCAACAAGGCCCTGTACCTGAGGAGCCTGGACCCAGCGGTCCTGGAGCCGTGGGCGACTGGTGGGGAGGACGAGGAGGCGTTCAGCCGGGTGACGGAGGGCTACGACCCCGAGGAGATCAGGCTCATCGAGTGCCCGGTGCTCCTGATGCAAGCCAACATGGACAAGGGGGGCATACTGGCCGACGACGAGGTGGAGTACGCCCTAGAGAGAATCAGAGGAGCCAGACACGTCTACATGCCCATGTACGGCCATAACCTGGGTCTCTACGAGTGGGAGCTGGGGCCTCTCCTGAGGGTGGTCAGCACCTTCCTAGAGGCTATCAGATGAAAAACAGGTGAAGGGATCGGTCCTACATCTTGGGCTGAAGCATAGCCACCTGGTTCCCCTCAGGGTCGAGGCCGACGGCTGACCACCCGACGCCGGGAATCTCCATCTTGTCGACGGTAAGCCGTCCGCCCATCTGCTTAATCTGCTTGATGTGCGCGTCTATGTCGTCTACCTGTACCCAGTTGGTGGGCTTCTGCTGGTCGTTCTCCTTCTTGTACATCCCGCCGTTGACGCCTGGGTGCTGCAGCATGCCCTTCTCGTCGGTGGGCACGGTCTGGATGAGCCAGTAGTCCATGCCCACGGAGTTAGTGTGAACGAACTTCCATCCGAATAGCTTCTCGTAGAAGCTCTTGAGCTTCTCCACGTTCTCCGCCGGTATCTCAAAGTGAACAATCGTCTTGTCCAACGAACCACCTGTTATTTTTATTGGAATCAGGATATATAAACGGGTTATCTGTGGTGAATGATTCCCTTCTTAGTAGATTAAGGTTGAAATGCGGCGATGCGAATGTGGTTCTCATGGCTACAGATGATTGGGAGCTTAAAGAGAAGCGGGAGGTCGTCGAGAGCCTCCGCGAGCAGCTGACCATCGAGGGGGAGCTGGTCGGCCTATACGAGGAGTATGAACGCGGCACTGGGAATAAGGCCATGGGGAGGGTCATGCAGATGTTCAGGCTGGACAGCCAGCGCCACATTAACATCATTCAGGCGGCGATAGAGCTGCTAGAAGGCGAGGACGTGTTCACCGAGGACAAGGAGCCCCTCAAGGAGAGCCTCGCGAGGCACTTGGAGCTGGAGGCCGAGGCCCTACGGCGAGCGAACACGATTCTGGGTAAGGTGTGGGTAGAGGAGACGAAGGGCCTGAAGGAGCTGCTCCACATGTGGAGGGACGACGAGAGGCGCCACCACGCCGCTATAAAGGACCTCGCGAGCAGGACGTACTTCAGGCTCACGAGCAACGACATGGTGGCGCTGTTCAGGGACGAGGCTTTCCTGGAGGACAGGTACAGAAAATCGAGGCAATTCAGGGAGAAAAAGTCCCAGGCGGGGTAAACGCTAGTTTTAAACCCTCATTCCCCTCCTATTCTCCTGAATCGCATTGAGCTTCAAGGACCGATTCCAAGGCAAGGACTTTCTGACTCTCATGGACTGGAGGAAGGAGGAGATCACGTACATGTTGGACGTCTCCGCCGACTTCAAGAGGCAGCGCATGATGAAAGAGCCCCACGAGTACCTCAGGGGCCGCACTGTCGCCATGATCTTCGAGAAGCACAGCACCCGGACGCGCTTCAGCTTCCAGGCGGCCATCGCCCACTTGGGGATGCAGAGCTTCTACGCGACGCCCGACGTTATGCAGCTGGCCCGCGGGGAGCCCGTCAAGGACACAGCCCGCATCATCGACAGGTACTGCGACGGCCTGGTCCTCAGGACATACGGCCAGAACATCGCGGAGGAGTACGCCGAGTACATGGACAGCCCCGTCATCAACGCGCTGACCGACCTCACCCACCCGTGCCAGGGGCTCGCCGACATGCTCACCATGCGGGAGCGTAAGGGCAGGCTCCAGGGCCTGAAGGTGGCCTACGTGGGGGACCCGTGGAACGTGTGCCACAGCCTCATGGTGGGCAGCAGCATCATGGGTATGGACATGTACGTGGCAGTTCCCAAGGGATGGAAGCCCAACGAGAAGATCACAAAGTTCGCCGTGGAGCACGCCGCCGACGGGGGCAGCCAAATGATCGTCACGGACGACCTGGAGGAGGCCTTCACGGAGGCCGACGTGGTCTACGCCAACACCTACCACAGCATGGGCCACAAGGACATAGAGGAGAGGAAGAAGGCGTTCGCCAAGTACCAGGTCAACGACGAGACCATGAGGCTGGCCAAGAGGGACGCCATATTCATGCACTGCCTGCCCGGGTACAGGGGCGAGGAGATGACGGATAGCGTCATCGAGGGTCCCCAGAGCGCGGTGTGGGACGAGGGCGAGAACCGGATGCACACGGAGAAGGCCGTCCTGGCCCTCTTCATCCAGTGAGTCGCCTAACGGACTATGGGAGCGGCGAGGACCCGTGCCCCTCCTCGGAGGGGCATCGGCTTTCCATTCCCCTAGATGACTGAGGGTAGGTAGAATGTGGACTTTTTCGGGTTGCATTTCCTTATATCAGGTAGCTTGATATAAACGGAAAAAAAATTAGTTATTATCTGGTGAGCTTCGTTTTCGAGTGAACGGCCGCTTGTTTTTACGGCAGATTTCGCCGTGTAACAGTGATTTGTTGAGTGCTGTGACAGTGACATCAGTATTATTGGTTCATTGAGCCCATCCCCGAGCAGGGTGAATAAACATGCCTTGGTGGATAACCATCTATTGTGGTCCCCTCTACTGGGTCATCCAGTGCCTCGTTAGCTGGTACATGTAAGCCGGAGGACATGAAGCCGGCCCTTTTCCACCCCCCGTTAGGGTTATTAACCCAGGCCAACACGATATGCCGATGGAACATGCCCAAGGTTCCTAACGTTGTCACACCCATCCCTGGACCGAGGTCCAAGGAGCTTATCGATCTGAGGAGCAAGTACGTTCCCCCTGGTGTCTACCTCGTCCAGCCCGTGACTATCAAGGAGAGCCACGGTGCCGTCATGACGGACGTGGACGGGAACACACTCATAGACTTTACCTCAGGCATCGGCGTCACAAGCCTGGGCCACTGCACCGAGGAGATCGTGGACACAATATGCGACCAGGCCCACAAGCTCATACACAGCTGCATCCATGTGGCCAACTACGAGCCCTACGTGGCGCTGGCCAAGAGGCTGACAGAGATCACGCCGGGCAAGTTCGCCAAGCGCGCCATGATGATCAACAGCGGCTCCGAAGCCATCGAGAACGCCGTCAAGATCGTGCGCCAGGCCACGGGCCGCAAGAACCTGATAAGCTTCGAGAATAGCTTCCACGGCCGCACATACATGGCCATGACCCTCACGGGCAAGTGGGATCCCTACAAGGTAGGCCTAGACCCCTTTGTCCCGGGCGTCTACTTCACCCCCTACGCCTACTGCTACAGGTGCCCTTTCCACCAGGAGTACCCCGCCTGCGGCCTGGCCTGCGTCCACCACATCGACAAGAGCCTGTTCAAGACCCAGGTTGACCCAAAGACGGTGGGAGCCATCGTCGCCGAGCCCGTTCAGGGTGAGGGGGGCTTCATCGCACCCCCTCCCGACTACTTCAAAGAGTTGAAGAGTCTGGCCGACGAGCACGGCATAAAGCTCATCATAGACGAGGTGCAGACCGGGTTTGGCCGCACCGGCAAGATGTGGGCCATTGAGCACTACGGCGTCGAGCCCGATATCATTGCCATGGCCAAGGCCATAGCCAACGGGCTGCCGCTGAGCGCCGTGGTCGCCAGAGACGAGCTCATGAAGGACATCTACCCGGGCAGCCTAGGTGGCACCTACGGCGGCAACCCCATCGCCTGCGCCACGGCCCTCAAGGTCATAGAGATCATGGAGAGGGAGAAGATCCCGCAGAGGGCCGCGGCTATGGGCAGGAAGCTGAGGAAGCGCCTGGACGAGATGTACGGCAAGTACGATAAGATCGGCGAGGTACGCGGCCTGGGCCCCATGCTCGCCATGGAGTTCGTAGCCGACAGGGAGACCAAGAAGCCTGACGCGGAGACTAGCAGCAAGATAATGAAGGAATGCCTCCAGAAGGGGCTGATGACCCTCAAGGCGGGTCTCTACAATAACGTCATCAGGCTGCACCCGCCGCTCACCATCGAGGACGAGTACCTCAACACAGGCATGGACATCCTCGAGGCGGCGGTCAAGAAGTACGCGTAGCCCCAACCATTTTTCTTCACCTTTTAAAGATGGAAGCCTCCTCTATTCCACTATCGCCTTAATTATCGCTGCACCGCCTAGATGCTCATGAGGCTTGGCTTCCACGTCTCCATCGAGGGCGGCCTTGACAGGGCCGTAGACAGAGCCCTGGGACTGGGCTGCACCACATTCCAGTTCTTCACCAGGAGCCCCAGGATGTGGAAGCATGCCGACATCGATGAGGAAACCGCATCGGTCTTCAGGTCCAAGCTGCAGAGCTCCGGGATCAGACCGGTCTTCGCCCACATTCCGTACCTCCCGAACCTCGCCTCGCCCAGGGAGGATATCTACGCCAAGTCAGTTGAGTCCCTGATAGTGGAGGCTGGAAGGTGCCGCTTCTTGGGGGTACCGTACCTCGTGACGCACCTTGGCAGCTCGCTAGGCACAGGCTACGAGGCGGGCTCGCTGAGGGTGGTTCAGGCGCTGAGGGAGGCGGTCAATGTGAAGGCCGGCCCAACGATACTACTGGAAAACACTTCGGGTAAGAGAAACGATCTGGGGTCCACGTTCCAGGAGATGGGGGACATCATGGAGAGGGTGGGGAACCTGAGGCTGGGCGTATGCATGGACATTTGCCACGCCTTTGCGAGGGGGTACGACGCCCGAACAGAGGACGGCCTGAAGGCAACGCTCAGAGATTTCGACGAGGTCATCGGGCTGGACAGGTTGCATTTAATCCACCTGAACGACAGCATGGGCGAGCTGGGCTCAAGGATCGACAGGCACGAGCACATAGGTCTGGGGGCCATAGGGGAGGAGGGGTTCGCGAACATTCTAAAGTCGGAGCTGGCCGAGAAGCCGCTGATAATGGAGACGCCTGTGGACGAACGCAGGACGGATGCGGGTAACATGCGGAAAGTACTGGAGCTGGCGGACCTACATGTGGATTAAAAGCGTTGTCTGGTAGGTGGGGCTTTGGGGCTCTGAGAGGATCACCCTCAGCGCCGTCTGGGCGTACTCGAGGAGCTCTCTATGCGGCATGGTTGGGTATAGGGTCTTGCCGGCCCTCAGGATGGGGTCAACGGTCTCTATCCTCCTGTTTTTCCTCGAGGCGTCCGATGTGGCTGCCTGGATCAACCTGCTTATCTCCTCCGATCGTCGCCTGTTAACAGTAGCCAATCCCATTTAGTCCACCAAAAGATTAAATTTCTCCATATATAAAGTTTTGGCCATTTACCCAAAATTTATTTCTGGAGAGGTGTGTGAAAGTGGTTTTGGTGTTGGTGAACTATTTTAAAGAGCGCTTAAAACAGCCTCTTTTCACACAGGAGCCTCCTTCCACATGTTTCTCTTTTAATAGGTAACACCCTTACTTTAAACCAAAACATGGAACACTAGATGATAATTTGTGTGTAACCCGGACACATATATTAGGGGCAAGATTAAAAAACATGACACGGAATCCTAGTGGTGCAAACCGCGCCCCGGTAGCTTAGCCTGGCCAAAGCGCTTGCTTGGTAACCCCAAGCACCTGCTGCGGGCCAAACAGCAAGAGATCGCGGGTCCAAATCCCGCCCGGGGCTCCAACCCTCAACTTCAGGGTTTTCAAGCTGGAACCCTCGCGGCTTTAGGGCTGCCGGAGAAAGCCGTCTCCAGCTCACTCACGGCCTCTGCCAGCTCCGACTTAAGGTCCTCGTTCAAAGAGTATATGTAGCTAGGCTGGAAGAGTGCATTGACCTCCTTGAACCGTGCGCCACACCTGTTACACCCGAAGCTGGTCTTCACCTCAGTGAACCGGTGGCCACATTGCCCTCTACAAAGAAAGAACTCCCTAGCCCGCCTCTTGAAGACTTCGCTGCCGCAGGTGGGGCACTGGAAGACGGGCCCTACATCATTGGACCTGCACCCAGGCACGCGATCCTCATGCCTAAGCTGGTCTTGTACAGGACCCTGTGGTGGGTGAGCAGGTTGACCTTCTGAAGCTTGTCGCGCGGCACGCTGGCGCGGCTTTAGAACGTGTACCCGTTAAGGTAGGCGGACCCATTCAGGTACAATGCTAAAACGTAGAGCGCGATAAGGGTTACTACGGCGATTATCAGGCCCCGGAGAGCTCTGTTGGAGTCCACGGCGAAGGCTCCAAGGCCGCCTACGAAGAAACCGTAGAGGTGAATATCGTGGGCGATCTCAGGGCTCTGGTTCATGAGCAGTGAGAACACCTCGACCGTGAGAACCAGCAGTCCCAGCGCCACGCCGGGGAGCGGCAGGATCAGCGCCGTGGTGATCTGGAAGGGCATCAGCAGGAGCAGCACGGCTATCAATCCGAATATGGCGCCTGATGCGCCTATCACAGGGACCGCGGACGAGGGGTTGGCCAGCGCGTGGAGCAGGCCCGCCGCGACGCCGGCCCCGAGGTAGAGAGCGCTGAACCTGGCAGTCCCCACCTGCCTCTCCACGGGCCTCCCGACGCTGAGAAGGACGAATGT